>CAYSPQ010000032.1:0-10794 GCA_964432965.1 uncultured Desulfohalobiaceae bacterium | reverse complement strand
CATAGCCTGGCCCCGGAGAGCCCGGAGTCTTACTATCATTGGGGACAACTGGAGATGCAAAGGTCTCGCTTTGAACGGGCCAGAGAGCTTTATCTGGCCGGATTGGAAAAGGCCCCGGAAGAAGCCTCGCTCATTCGTGCTACTCTGCAAACCTATATGCTAGAGGACAATCCGGCCAAGGCCCGGGATTTTATTCTGCATCAGCTTGACCAGCACCAGGGGAATCCGGAGTTGCAATCATACCTGCACAACACTCATGCCATGCTGCTCTTGTCCGAAGGAGACTTCCCAAGAGCGGAAGAATCCTTGAGAATGGCTGTTGGAATGGATCCGAAATGGGCCTTGCCCTATCATAATCTGGCTAGGCTGCATTCCTTCCGCGGTGATATGGTGCAGGCCATTATCACCAAGGAGAAGCTGTTGCAAAGGGAGCCACGCTGCCTGTCCACGCTCATGAATTTAGGGCAACTGCATCAGGAAGAAGGGAACCAGCAACAGGCCATGAGATATTTTGAAAAGGCCCTGGAGCAGGACCCCCATTTTGCCCCGGCAGCAAACAATCTTGCTTGGCTTATAGCGGAAACCGGCGGCGATCTGAACCGAGCCCTGGACTTGGCTCAGCAAGCCAGAAGGCTACAGCCTGACGATCCGTCTGTTGGAGACACTCTGGGCTGGATATTGGTCCAAAGGGGCGCTTACGGCAGCGCAATCGCCCAATTCGAGGACGCTTTGCGTCGGGCACCGGAGCATCCCACAATCAGATATCATCTGGCTGTAGCCCAAAAGCGTCTGGGCATTGGCGAAGAAGCCAAGATCAATCTGCGCAGGGCCCTTGCCTCGGAACAGCCCTTTTCCAGGAAAGAAGAGGCCCAGGCCTTGCTGGAGAGCCTCTCAAAAGATTCGTGAGACAGGCTCAGAAAAGTGCAATTGAACAAATCCACCCTAACCCCATAAGTGTCAAACAATGTACCTTGATCACTACGGTCTGCAAAGAGAACCCTTCAATATCACCCCGGATCCTTACTTTTTCTATTTGAGCCCAAGTCACAGAGAATCCTATGCTTCCGTGCTCTACGGGCTCAAGAATCGCAAGGGATTCTTGTCCCTGACCGGAGAGGTCGGCCTGGGGAAAACAACAGTTGTGCGGGCCGTGCTCAAAAAATGGTGCGCTCAATCCAAGATAAAGATTGTTTACGTCTTCAATTCCAATCTAAGCTTCAAGGGGCTACTGCTGACCATATATTCCGAATTGGGACTGGATTTGCCCCGCACTCCGGACGCAGCAAGAGATGGGCAAACCGCCCACTCCCTTCCCCTGGAAGACGAGTGCTTTGAACTTGTACGCAAGCTGTACTCCGTGCTGGTTCAGGAATATCAGGCTGGTTACCTGGTCATCCTGATTATAGACGATGCCCAGAACATGCCCGAGCAGACCCTGGAAAACCTGCGCATGCTATCCAATCTGGAAACCACCAGGGACAAGCTCCTGCAGATCCTGCTCATCGGACAGCCGGAGCTGGACAAGACCCTGAACAAGCAGGGGCTTAGACAGCTGCGGCAGCGTATAGCCTTCAGGGCCACGCTCAAGCCCTTGTCCGATGAACAGACCAAGGACTATATTGAGCACAGGCTGAAAAAAGCTGGCTTGAAATCCGGGTATGACAAATTGTTCTCCAAAAGTGCCTTGAAAAGGATCTGCAAATTTTCCCAAGGCATACCCAGAAAAATAAATATCGTCTGCGATAACGCCCTGATTACTGGACTGGGTTACGGGCGTAAGAGCATCGGTTACCGGATTATCAAGGAGGTTGAAGCAGACCTGCTAGGCGAAACATACAGTGCTAAGCTCAAGTACGCAGTGTCCGCAGGAGTTGCAGCCCTGTTGCTCACGGCTGGTGCTTGGCTAAGCCCTTATGGAAAAAACCTGCTTTCGGGAAAGGAAGCGGGGCTCTCCGGGGAGGCGAGAATGGGCTCTGCCCCAGTTCAAGATTTTGTATCGGATAATGTACATCTGCACAGCCAGCTAGTAGAGCATGTTCCCGCCTACTCCGGCCTCTCTGCCACCAGACAGCAGGTCCTGCTTGCCATGGCCGGCCAGCTTTCCCTGAAGGGATTGCTCGATTTCGAACTTATGTTGGACGCACTGGAGCAGGGAGATTTTAATGAAGCATCCAGGCAAATGCTCAATTCCTCCTGGGCCAGAGCTGTAGGCGAGGAGGCCCGGGATCTGGCCGAGGCCATGCGAACGGATATTGCGGTAAAATAGCTTGTCTTCCCGGCAGGCTTTGCTCGCCTAATCAAAAGCAAGGCGCCGAGGAACCCGCTCTTGTTCCTCGGCGCCTGAAAGGATGTCTCCTGGCCAGAGCATCATGCATTATATTGCATTTGTAATCGAAGGCCTTGCTTTTCCTGGCTAAGCTACTTCATTGTCCTTGGAGCTCTTGTTATTCAGGTGCTTGCCCAGTAATTTCTTTCTGAACATAAACCCCAGAAAAATCAGCCCCGAGCCTGTAAGCAGCAAAGTCCCGGGCTCCGGAACCTCCTTTGCTCCTGTGTGTGAATAGGGGCTGAAGACATACCGTCCCATGGGATTGCCTTCCAGAACGTGGTTGTAAGCCACCATATCAATCCAGGAGTACCCGAGTACTTCTATGCTGAACTTCTTGATCTGTCCCTGAGCAGTGCCCTCATCTCCGGGTATGTAGTTTTCCACCTCATTCTCGGTGTTGAAGTCACCTATATAGTATTCATAAAATTGCGTGGGAAAAATACCCCCTGGAGGAAGGGAACTTCCGTCCCCCTTTAACGGGATTCCGCTCTCCGCATAGCCATAGGTTTGCGGATCAGGGACTTGACCATCATAATAGGAATTCCAGTAGTCCTCGTAGGCTATCCCGTTAATTGCATCCATGCTCAGACTACTAACCGTACTCTGGCCATAATCTGCCTGTCCCGGCTCGTGCCAAGCCACATTGATACTTCCCTGCTCGTCTTCCGGGACACCCAAGGCGAACTTCACCCCGCTGATCTCCCGGCGCGCTCCCACTACCCACATTTCAAAGTCATCAGCGCTTGTTAGCCATGTTTCCCGGGCCTCATCATACTCCCCTCCGGGTATGTATACTTGCAGATTGGGCACTGCCTTGGCCGGGGAAACAGCGAGCATGGAAAAAACAAGAGCCGCCACACACCAAAACAGAATTCTTTTGTTTGTCTTTTGCATATTCTTTTCTCCACTTAGCAAAAGAACCCTTGGACAGGATTGTCAGCCAGCCAACTCCACTAGCGAAGCGGTTCTTGAACAGGGAAAAAGGTTAAACGGTGAAAAAGGAAAGCTCCGTCTTGCCTCTGGCCAGGCCAGGTCTCGAACAAAGGGAACACCCCTTCCTCTATCCTCTACATACAAGTATCATGCCAATCGACGTCTGATCTATATTGTCTCCAAGCATTTGATAGTTATACGTATTTTTTTCAAGGGGGCGCAAGAAGAACCCTAGCGAGCGGAAGGTGTGCAATCCGCTTCCTCTTTGCGCTATGCTTTTGGGGAAGGAGCAGAAGCAAAATGCACATCCTAGAGCTCATGCTCACCTTTCCGGCTTCTAGAGCCATAATGGCAGCGAAGAGTGCCCTGTACTCTGGCCCCAGCCTGCTTCCTGCCCCTGCCTCTGGCATTGGGCAAGATGCGCCTACAAAATGTCTTTTTTACAGGCGCAGATGACAGAAGAAAGTGGACGGATGGCCCCAGTGAAACAAAGACAAGGTTTCACCCCGGTGTATTGTAAGAGAATACAGGGCAGTCGGGGCAGGCAGAAAAATAAATAAGTTGCGATCATGATTCTGAAAAGTGAAGTCCACATTTCAATTTTTTGCAGATGTATCTGGCAAATCAGGTTCTCAATTTCCGGGTGCAATCACCGCTTTTCTCTCCCTCGAGTCAAGAGGCCGCATCTTGTGATCATGGCTCATGACGATTCTTCGCGACGACTGCCAGTGACGGACCAAGTCGGCTTCTAAATGGAAAAATCTTGCCAGTTCAGTAGGTTCTACTGCGGGCGGGCGCTGTTTGCGCCTCTCCCTTTTGCCGAAGCGCCACAGGTTGTAGTTAGCCCAAATAAAAAACAAAACAGAGATAATAAATATTACTGCCAGATAGCCCAAGGGCAGGCTCAAAGCCGCCCATGGGGTTTCCTGGATGTGCATCGCCTCGAAAAACAGGTGGCCGCCCAGGATCCAGGCAAAAACAGTAAATAGCGGCCGCAGAAGAAGCGCGAACAGGATCCAGAAAATCATGGTCAATACACGCTGTCCGTAGCGCTGCAATGCTGTAGCGGAGGCGGGATTTTCTATAACATAGGAGCTCATAGGGAGTGTCCCTCTTTAGCATGGGGCACGCCGCGATCGGGGCTTATCCAGTTGCCTTTGCGCTTTCTGAGCAGAGCCCTCGGAAATCCGACGATAGTGGTCAAAAGGCTGACAGACCAGAAAAACAGGGGGTACCATATCATCCAGTAATAGTATCTCCCGAACTTTTCTTCGTAGCGAGAATCAATTCCCAGGCTGACGGCAAACTGCAGCAAACAGGTCATCCCGAGGATCACTCCGGGCCATTGGGGTATCATGGACGGCAGAAGCATATATTCGGGTAAAGGGAGAAGGAATCCTAGGAGCCAGATTATAACTACCAACAGCATAATGTAGCTCCAGACCACGCTTGCCGAGAATTCCGTTAAAACCGGCCACATTCTGCGCAGCTTCCAGTGAAAAATTCCAGGCAGGTTTTGCAGGAAAGCCTCGTATCCGCCCTGGGCCCAGCGCAGTCGTTGCTTCCAGAGGCCGCGAACGGTCTCCGGCATGAGAACCCAGCAAAGGGCATTTGGTTCAAAGCGAATGTCCCAGTGATTTAATTGGAGCTTCCAGCTAATGTCGATATCCTCGGTCACTGTATCCATTCCCCAATAGCCGACATTGTGCAGGGCAGCTTTTCGGAATCCGGCAACAACTCCGGAAACGGTGAAAAGCCGTCCATATATGCGCTGGGCACGCTTGATCAGGCCGATGATGGCGGAAAACTCTCCCACCTGCACCTTGCCCAGCAAGGTAGAGCGGGTTCGGACACGGGGATTCCCGGTTACAGCACCAACGCGGACACCCTGCACGAAGTGACGCATTATCCAGGCAGTGGCATTGGGCTCCAAAAGGGAGTCCCCGTCAATACAAACGAGAAACTCATGAGGAGAGGCAAGGGCTGCCATGCGCAGCCCCATGGCTTTGCCCCGGTTCTGAGTGAGATGAATGACCCGCAGACTGGGGTGCTGCTCTGCCAGTTGATCCAGGATGGCACCGGTGCTGTCGACGCTTCCGTCGTTTACGGCGATAATGTCGAAATGGGGGTAGTTCTGTTTCAAGAGGGCGGAAATAGTGGCTGCAATATTGGCCGCCTCGTTGTAGCAGGGAACCACAAGCGAGACCCCGGGATGCTCCTGCAGTTCGGGCGGCTCTTGGTAGCTGATGGTGTTGCGCTCACGTCGCCAATAGTAATAGATCGCTCCGATCATCCACACATAGGCCATAAAAAGTGGATAAAGAAAGACAAAAGCCAGCACTCCGGAGCGAATATTTTCCAATAGTACTACCATGGCTATGGCACATAAGGGTAGGCGCGAAGGGACATGACCGGGATCATTCCCTCTGCAGCTGGATGATTGTTGAAAAAGTCGTCCGGGTAATACCCGTAATGCTTTGCCCCGTGACGTTTCAATATCTTTATCTGCCTTAGCAACTGCGCTGTCGGCACAGGTGTTCTGGTCCTCCAGTCCTGGGACTGAAGCTCGAAAACCACTTTTTCCATAATGTCATTAACATAGGTCGTATCAGCCACTGTTGCTGCCAGACGCTGCAGCCAAGCCTCGGGATCTTCTGCTTCCTCCAGGAAGGGCATGGCCATGATCGCCGTGAAGTCGTAATGCTCCACAAACTCGGGCAGGTTCTGGGCGTACCAGGCTTCGCTCTCCGGCTCAAGCACGGGAAGGGCGAACATGTTGCGAGCTGTCTTGATGTTTGGCTGCCAATAACGCACAGTTTCTACCAAGTGACGGGTAAAACCAAGCAGGGTCCTGGTTTTCAGGCTGCTCCACTTCTCCATTTTTTCCTCATCGTCTCGAATTTTGCCTATCTCCCCCGTGAGGCCGGCTTCTCTATAGGCGGCTATGGCCTCGGGATGCGCATCCTCGTAATCCGAGAGAAAAGCATCATCGTGAAACAGGATGCCCTGAAAATTGGTGTGCTTAGCCAGGTCTTCATAGATTTCGGCTATTTTTTGCCTAGCAGAAGAAGAGAAAGGCGACAGGCGCTGGTATGCGGCTGAATCCGGCGCTGTGCAACCACTGGGATCCCAGGCCTGGACCTTGTCTCTTTCCTCACCCAGGATATAAGCCAGCACTGGCATCCAGGCATAAACATCAACTTGAGTGCGGGTCTTGAGTTGCCAAGCAGCGCGGTTGAAAAGATCGGCTCGTACAGGCAGATGCCTGTTGGGAAAATAAAGGGAGCTTGCCTCGCCCGTACCATCGGGATCTGCAAAGGCCTGCAAGTATACGGTGTTCACTCCCAACTTTTGTATGCGATCAAGGAGGAGGCCCAGGTTTTCCTCCTGCTGCAGGGGGTCGGGATCATATACGTAATCGAGGTCTACGTGCACAATCCGGCGTGGCTTCAACCGCTCCCAGTAAGGATTGTGCATGTTCCACACAAAGCTTTCCAATGAAGGGTTATTGAGCATCAGAACCCGGGGCACAGCACCGAGCTCAGCTATTCGGCCAATACCGGAATCAAGGGTCAGAGTTATGGGCATACCGAATTCTTTGGCTATTCCCTTGACCAGTCGGTTGTGTTTGCCATAGGGCCAAACCATGACTCGGGGCCGATAACCAAGGGTCTTTTCAAACTGATGAGCGGCACGCTGGAAGTCATTGCGAATTCTTGCCTCATACTCCTCTACTTCTTCATGGACACCTTGAACAGGATCGTACTGAAACGAGGTCATGGCCGGCTGTTTGTTTCCCTGTGGATTGGCGGTTATTCCGTGATGCATGTCGTAGCTGTGGGAAGCCACTTCCACCAGCTCCGATGCGGCCACCTCGCGCAACTGCTCCCAAGTCATGAAGCTCTCCCTAGGCATTTCGTGACCATCGTACTCGAGCACGGCTCCCTGTTCCGCATCGGCCCAGCGAGCGACCGGCGCAACAACTGCGGGAAAGTCAAAGGCTTCCAAAAGGGGGAAAACCTTGGAATGGAAACTGGCAAAGCCGTCATCAAAGGTCAGTAGCACCGCCTTGGGAGGCAATGGTTTGTCGCCGTCGCGTGCAGCTATCAGCTCCTCGATACTGATCGGCTTGTACCCGTTTGCGTGAAGCCAGCTGAAATGGGCCACGAGGTTATCTACTGAGACCGCCATGCCCTCCGGATCCTCCACATTTTCCTGGACATCGTGGTAACAAATGGCCAGGAATTCCTCCGCATGTGACGGCAACGCAGGCATGAGCATCAGCAGCAGCAATATCAGAATCCTTGAACACACGGCTAAAACCTCCATCCTAAGCGGAGAAAATACTCTGCCCCTGTTTCTCCCTGACCATCGTACACCCGGTGTTTCAGAGAGGCACCATAGGAAAACCCTAACCGGTCGTTTACAGTCCAGTTATGTTCATAAAGGACACCGCCGATGGGATCGGCGGAAAAATTCTCCTGCCAGTAAGTTCCGCCGGACAATGCCAAGCGGTGGCTAAAAGACCGGTCATAGCGCCGGTATAGAGTCCAGTGGTTGTCCAGGGTGAATTCGGCCGTGACATCCTGTTCAGGGCTATAATACGGGACATCGCTGAAGCGGTTGGCAGAATAGCTGACATCGAAAACTCCATCCATGTTGTAGAGAGGTCGTGTTAAAAGACGCTGGCGCATATAGCCAAATACACGGGTGCGTTCGTTGCCGTCGCTGAAATCCATATATTGTCCGGTGAGTCCCATGTGGCGCCGTTCGCTGAAGCGATAATCCACACCGAGTCGAACGGCATCCGCGTTGATATCGTGGTAAATGGCGCGCAAGGGGGTGTCCCGGCTGAATATTTCCAGGGCAAAAGGAAACGACCAGTAATCATCCCTATACCAAGTACCGGACAGGGAGAACCCAGGGTCAGTGCCGTTGCCGTGGTTGGCCCTGGCTGAGGCACTGGCCTCCAGCGCAGGACCACGATACTCAATCCCGCCTCCATAGCGTTGATATGTACCTCTTCCTTCCGGAAAGGTCATTCGGCTATAGGATTGGGAGGCAAAAGCTCGGTAATGGCTGCGGAAAGGAGAGGAAAACAAGCTACTGTCTATGCGCACTCCCCTCCCTTCCGGTTCCCTGCCTGTATTGTCGGTATACGAGGTCTCCACTTGGAGTTCGCGCATGTTATGGACCTCCCATCTGCGCTGGACTCGTCTTATCTGCGGGTTTTCCGGATAGAGTTCATTTAGGCGGGAGATTTCGTCTTGGGCAGCATCAAAATCCGACAAATCAAGCCGAACAGCAGCGTATCCCGTCTGCAGACCCAGATGCTCGGGATTTTTGACCAGCGCTTCCTGATAGGTCTTTAATGACAAGCGGGGCCAGCCGCGCGCGCTATAGGCCTACCCCCGCTCCAGCGCCCGGTCCGGGTTGTAGGGTGCGGCTGCGTGAAGTTTTTCCAGCCTGGCTTGTGCTTCAGCTGGGTCGTTGCCGTGGATTCTTGCCAGGGCGGCTGTTATTTCCGCATAGAGGCGATCTGCATTAGGAACTGGCTTATCACTGCCCCCCGGATGTAGAAACTTCGGTTCATTTTCATACGTGGCATCAATAATTGCATAGGCGTTTTGAAAATCGTTCAGCTCGAGATAGGCGTAGGTAAGCCCCAGGCGAGAATCGAAATCTTCTGGGCGGCTTTCCAGCACCTGCAAATATATATCTCGTGCTTTTTGTGGCTGCTTCAAATAAAGATGGGCATCTCCCGCGGCTTTAAGGACATAGTCGGGCACAGCCGCACCCTCCTGGACAAGGATTTCGTATTCATCCACCGCTTCCTGCATGAGCAACCTGTGTCGCAGTGCAACAATTTTGTCCATGCGGGCCCGGAGAATGAACCGACGGTCAGTCGGTTCGGACGGATCGAAAGCGGAGAGGTTTTCCTGGACAAGATTCAGCGCCTCGTCGGCTGCTTCATAGCGCAACTGCAGAGACGGCTGTTCCATTGTTCCCCAACGCACATGATGCGCAGCGTTGTTGGACTTCAGGGCAAGCCACTCCTTGCGGCTAAGCAAGCCTGAATCCGCAATTGCATACTGCAGGGCTAGATGGCTGGCACCCAGCTTGTCCAGGATCAGAATGCGGCTGCGCCTGGCATTGTTATCGTCGGGTGCAATGTCCAATATGCGCTGATTTAGATACAGGGCTGCCATAAGATCCCCTTTTTGCCTTTCCACATTGGCCGCCACCTGCAGGGTTCGCACCTCATCCGGGTATTGGAGCATAAGCCTTTCCACTTGCTTGTCCGCCTCCTTGAAGCGTTCGGATTCGGCCAGCGCATAGGATAGCCCTGCCGCAAAAGGGAAATGCCCGGGGAAACGCAACAGGGCAGCCCGATACACCTCCACTGCTTTTTCGAATTTCTGTTCGTTTCTCAGCGATTTTCCCAGAGCCTCCAAAACATAACTCTCCACATGATGGAGACACATATCATCAAAGACGGACACGGCCTCGCCATCACGTTCCGCCCAGCTCAAAACAGCTACATAATCCTGTTGAACGGATTTATCCCCCGGGAAGGATCTATGCAGCTCACCCAGAATCTTGAGCGACTGCTGAAAATCGCTCTCACGAGCGAGCTTTATTGCCCTGGCATGATCTTTTTTGTCAAATTCTAAAGCATTACGATCGGATATAAAATCATCGGAAAATGTGGCAGAAGTTTCTGATTTCAAGGCAGACTTATGGGGCTTTTCCGAAGATACTGAAACAGATTTTGCGTGAGACAAGTTTAATGTTGTTTTTTTTTCAATTTCACTACACCCATCTGCAGGCAGAGTAAAAACAAAAGCACTTGCCTTGAACAGCATGATGAAAAACAAAAAAGAAACCAGTAATTTCATATAACTGCAACTTAACTAGAATAAAAAATCTTATTTTTTTTGAATTGCGTCTTGTTTAAAGAATAAAAGCCGAGCTACCATGTTTGCTGGGCAGCCCGGCCTTTCTAAACCCTGGGTTATGTATGTCAAATTACTTGTATTTTGGCTGCTTCTCGAGTAGTTTGCAATAATCGTGCCTTTATGCAATAACTTGATATCGCCCATACCAGGGACATGACTTCGTGTGCAATTATTGAGCTAGTCCCGTTTCATCGATTGAATGGTTACTGTTTCCATCGATTTGTGCAGCTAAGCTGTTGGTATTTACCTCTATCATCTATCATCTGAGCCGAAAGACTCCTTCCGTCAGGAGGAGGATATAAAAGGCTGTTGAAAAAGTCCCTATAATACAGGGCGCTCAAAAATTCAACGTGCAAGACGCAAAAAAAGTTCAAGTAGTAGCATAGGTTATTTCCGATGGGAAACGAACTATCGCTTCCTTTTTCTAAAAAGAAACAAAAGTTACAATGTAATACACTGATTTTCTTGCTTCTTCTTTTTCTAAAAGAAGAAGCGAAGCTAGTTGCCATCCAGAAAAGGAACTTTCCGTATGGCAACGAGCTAGTGAGAGTTTGAACTTTTTGAAGCAACGTA
>CAYSPQ010000031.1:0-10886 GCA_964432965.1 uncultured Desulfohalobiaceae bacterium | reverse complement strand
TAACCGAGCTCAACACGAACGTCCAGGTCAAGCTGCTGCGCTGCATACAGGACGGCACCTTTATTCCCCTGGGCTCCACGGACACGGTGCGGACCAATGTCCGCTTCATAGGGACCTCCAACAAGGATGTGGAGCGAGAAATCACGGAAGGCAACCTTCGGGAGGATCTATACTACCGTATCAGCGGAATGATCATCCACCTTCCGCCGCTTCGGGAAAGAGGGGAGGATGTGTTTTTGCTTGCGGAGCATTTGTTGGAGAAATATTGCAAGGAACAAAACAAGTCTATCAAGGGCTTCAGCACGGGTGCCAAACAAAAGCTCTGGAGTTACCATTATCCGGGTAATGTCCGGGAGCTGGAAAACATCATCGAAAGAGCAGTTGCCCTGGAGTCCGCTCCCTACATCACGCCGACTTCACTGGTAATTCACGAGCAGGAGCGGGAGGTGGAAGCGCAGGATCATGAACGCGTCCTCAAGGGTGAGGTATCCCTGGATGAACATCTGGAAGAGATAGACAGGGAAGTGCTCTCCGCTGCTTTGGAAAGAGCCGGGGGGAACAAAAAGAAGGCGGCCGAACTGGTGGGACTGAGCTTTCGCCAGTTGCGTTACCGCCTTGCCAAGCACAATCTGAGATAACTCGTGCAGCTTTCCTTCAAGGCTTGCTTCATTCAATCCGAATTTTATTTTTCCACCAATAACACAGGGAGCTTGGAGTTGTTGATCACCCCCCTAGTAACCCCTCCTATGCGTCTGTCCCTGTGCTTGCCTAGCCCGTGCCTTCCCATTATTATCAGATCATAGACCTTGGAATCGATCATTTGTAGGATGCTTCTCACCGGCTCGCCCATCTGAACCTGGATCTGCACCGATTGCCAGTTGTATTCCGGCTCCTGGGAAGTCAACTTGATCAATTGGTTCTTGAGTTGATCCTTGGCAACCTGTTCTGCCTTTTCCACATTCTCCCCTGGATGCGCTTCCTGAGTCTTTGCCCTTTGTCCCTGGGATCTGTTCAAGGCGTCATAGCTAGAGGGAGCCACAGCAGTAGAGCTCGGCCCCATTTGAAAGAGGCTGGCCACTCCGCTTTGAGTGAACTCCTGAGGCAAGGGGGGCAACACATGGAGAAGCGTCAATTGGGCCTGATAGCGCTTGCCCAAGCTACCGGCATACTTCAATGCCTGCCAGGATGTGCTGGAAAAATCCGTGCAGGCCAGGATGTGCTTGACCTGTGGCAACATGGTTCACCTCTTTTTCTGTCTGGAATGAGCTGTTTGACAAAAACCTCTAGTATGGCTTTAATCTTTATAATTCCAGAATAAATGAAACTTGAGCGAAAGACAACACCTTGCACAGCACCATCTGCGTCTTTCCGGTTCCATCCTGGTAAAAGCAAGAACGGGAAGCTGAGTTGAAAAATGACGGACTCGAGGAATGGGCTTGGCAAGACAGTAGGGGATTGGGTCTGGATTCCTGCCGTGAGCGGACCGAACAGTCTATACGCTTGACGCTTGAACCAATTTAATCTAAGAATCTCATACCTGCCTTCCCTTGATCCGGAAACCTTTCCGATCAAAGGATTATTCCCCGGCACAGGCATTTAGCTGCGATAGGAAATTTGTGCTTTGAAATAACGCGGTCATCCAGGTGTCTCTTTTTTGCTCCTTTCCCTTTGAAACAACTCCATTTTTCAAATATCCCTTCGCAATATTTTTGGATAGGCAGGAATCAATCTTGCTTCACCCTGCTATAAAAGGTTTGAAGGAGAGGAAATTGAAGGAAGGCAAAGAGAACAGAAAAAAAGGCAGCCAGGTTCTGGAACAAAGGAACGAAAAAGCCAGTGAGATCGAAGGGCAAGGTGTCAGCCTGTTTCCCAATGATTTCCGCAAGGATACAGATGCAGCCGAAATTCTAGAACTATACTCCCATCTGGGCGAGGAAGAACTGCAAGAAATTCAAGAAAGTTTTTCCCTGGCCGGTAGGGTGATGACGCTGCGCTCCTTCGGCAAGGCCACTTTTTTTCACATCCAGGACCACTCCGGTCAAATTCAGATCTTTGTCCAGAAGCAAATCCTGGGTGAAGAGGAGTACGCCTTGTTCAAGCAATATGACATAGGCGACATGCTGGGGGTGCAAGGACGATTGTTCCGCACCAAGAAAGGGGAGCTCACCCTAAATGCCCAAAAAGTTCAACTTTTGAGCAAGTCCCTGCGCCCCCTTCCGGAAAAGTATCACGGGTTAAAGGACGTGGAATCCCGCTACAGGCATCGCTACCTGGATTTGATCGCCAATCCTCATGTAACGAATATATTTCGTACTCGCAACAGGATAATAAAGGGCATCCGGGACTTCCTGGATCAGCGGGGATTCCTGGAAGTGGAAACCCCCATGATGCAACCCATTCCGGGGGGAGCGGAAGCCAAGCCCTTCATCACCTATCACAACGCCCTGGATATCAATCTCTATCTGCGCATCGCTCCTGAGCTTTATCTCAAAAGGCTTCTTGTGGGTGGCATGGAAAAAGTCTACGAGATAAACCGCAACTTCCGCAATGAAGGAATTTCCACCCAGCACAATCCAGAGTTCACCATGCTGGAATTCTACCGGGCTTATGCGGACTACATGGACCTGATGGATCTTACTGAGGAGCTTTTCTCCGAGCTGGCAAGCTCTGTTTTAGGCAGCAACGTACTGATTTACCAGGACATGGAAATAAATCTTGCCTCTCCTTGGAGCAGGCTGTCCTTTTATCAGGCCCTGCAAGAGGTGGGCGGCTTAAGCCCGCAGGAATATCAGGAGCCCACTGCCGCCAAGCAGTTGCTGGAAAGAATGGGAGATCGAGTCAAGGAAGGAGAAAGGAACCTGGGCAAATTACAAACCAAGCTTTTCGACCTGCTTGTTGAGCCCCAGCTCATCCAGCCCCACTTCATATACGACTACCCTACAGATGTTTCTCCCTTGTCCCGCAGAAAAGACTCTGATCCCAGCTTGTGCGAACGCTTCGAGCTTTTCATTGCCGGAAGGGAGATGGCCAACGCCTTCTCCGAGTTGAACGACCCCAGGGATCAGAGGGAAAGGTTCGAAAAGCAAGCCAGGTCAAAGGCAGAGGGAGATGAGGAGGCCCACTTTCTGGACCAGGAGTACATAACCGCCCTGGAGCATGGCATGCCACCCGCAGCCGGCGAGGGTATCGGAATCGACAGATTGACCATGCTTTTTACCGACTCCTCCTCTATACGGGAGGTCATCTTGTTCCCCCTGCTCAAACCCGAATCCAGGGAAGACGATGCGATTTGAGCTGTTTGTAGCCTTGCGTTACCTCTTTTCCCGGCGCAAGCACAGTTTTATTTCCGCCATCTCTCTCATATCCATCCTGGGCGTTGCCCTCGGTGTTGCCTCCCTGATCGTAGTGCTCGGAGTAATGAACGGATTCAGCCAGAATCTGCGGGACAAGATCCTGGGGGTCAACCCCCATGTCATGGTCTCCAGCTTTCACGGCCCCTTTGCCGGTTACGAAGATCACGCGGATAACATCCGCGATTTACCCCAAGTGGAAGCAGTTCTTCCCTTTGTTTACGCCGAGGTAATGTTGAGCTCCCCCCAGGGGGCCAAGGGAGTTATGTTGCGGGGTGTCCCTCCCGAAGGTGCCTCTCAGGTCCTGGATCTGGAAGAAAAAATGGTCCGGGGTGGATTGGAGGAATTAGAGGAAAACGGTGAAAGGCCGGCAATTTTGATCGGAGACGAGTTGGCCCGCAGGTTGGCCATGGGCGTGGGCGACAGGGTGCATCTTATGAGCCCGACCGGGGAAAGGGAAGCCGCCGGATTCAGTCCCAAAATAATGAATTTCTACATTGCCGGCATCTTCGATACTGGCATGTTTGAATACGATTCCTCCTTGGCCTATGTCTCTGTTCCATCCGCGCAAAATATAATGGGCTTCGAGGAGGATTTGGTCACCGGGCTGGAAGTACGGCTCACCGATGTCTACGCAGCCCCGGAAACAGCTGAGGCCATAGATTCAGCCCTGTCCGAGGAGCCATTGTCCACCCGCACCTGGATGGAAATGAATGAGGAACTTTTTTCCGCACTGCAGTTGGAAAAGGCGGCCATGACCATAATACTTGTCCTCATGGTCCTTGTGGGATCCTTCAGCATTGTCATCACCCTAATCATGCTCGTAATGGAAAAGAAGAAGGACATTGCAGTAATGATGTCCATGGGAGCAAAGCCTTCCAACATCAAGAAGATCTTTATCTACCAAGGCTCCCTGATCGGTGCCTTCGGAACAGCCGCAGGCTTCGCCCTGGGGCTGGGAATAAGCCATCTCCTGAAGACCTACCAGTTCATCCAATTGCCCCAGGACATCTATTACCTGGACCATATACCCGTGGAGCTTGCCCTTACCGACCTTGTCTTCATAGGAGCCGCTGCGATGACCCTTTGCTTTCTGGCCACGCTTTATCCGGCCGGGCAGGCTGCCAAACTAGAACCCGCCCGGGTGTTGCGCAATGAATGAAACAAGTGTTCCAGTCTACCGTTTGCATCATGTGAACAAGTCCTTTGCCGAGAGCAAAGGTGTGGTGCAGATCCTGGTAGACATAGATCTAACTGTCCGGATACGGGAATCCTTGGCCATAATAGGATCCTCGGGGTGCGGCAAGACCACCCTTCTCTATATCCTGGGTGGGCTGGACACTCCGGACAGCGGGACAGTGCAGTTCCGAGGAACCGAATTGAGCCAGCTGGACTGGAACGCCAAGTCTCGCTTGCGCAATGAGCAAATAGGCTTTGTTTTCCAATTTCATCACCTGCTTACTGAATTCACTGCACTGGAAAACGTGGCCCTGCCCGCTATGATCAAGGGCGAAGAGAGACGCAACGCTTTGAGGCAGGCCTATAAAGCACTAGAGCGAACAGGCCTTACCCGTCAGGCGGACCAGCCGGTGAGCACTCTCTCCGGAGGGGAAAGGCAGCTCACATCCATAGCCAGGGCCATTTCCCTCGGCCCCGAGGTCATTCTCGCGGACGAGCCCACAGGAGATCTGGACCAGGAGAGCGGAGAAATGGTAGCCGAGCTTCTAGTGCAATTGAACAGGGACACAGGGAAAACGCTTATCGTGGTCACCCACAATCAAAACCTGGCCCGGCAGATGGGGCGGGTGCTGCAAATCAGCTCCGGAGCTATCCATGAAACTACATAGTAGCAAAATGCTGGTAGGAATCTGTCTCCAGCTTTTACTCTTTTGCTCCTTGGCTGGACCCTCCCAAGCCCAGGTGCAGGATAATGACCATGAGACAGATGTCGAACAAGAGGAGACAATCATTTCCATACAAGTGAAGGGCTTAGAGAGGATGAGCGAGGACGCGGTCTTCACACGTATCCAAACCCATGAAGGCGATCCGCATGATCCCGAGCAGATCAACAATGACGTCAAAAGCCTCTATGAAAGCGGCTATTTTCGGGATATCTCGGTAGAGGTGGAAACCACCCCCCAAGGCAAGCGCCTCGTTTTTCACGTCAGCGAGAGATCCCTGATAGACTCCATTGCCGTGGAAGGGGCCGAGGCAGTGAATGAAGAGGATATCCTTCAAGCCCTGGAAAGCCAGGAGGGACAAATACTGCGGCCGGACACCCTTTCCAGGGATTTGCGGTCAATCAGGGAGCTGTACGCCCGAGAAGGCTATCCTCAGGTGGAAGTGGATTATTCCGAGGAAGAAGTGGAGCCGGGAAGAGTAAAGCTTGTTCTGGAAATCGAGGAGGGAGAGCAGCGATATGTCCAGTCTATTCGTATAGAGGGTGCCCAGGAGATTGATCCGGAGGAGCTCAAGGACCAGCTCATGCTTTCCGAACGCGGCTATTTCTCCTGGTTAACCGGAAGTGGCGTTTTGCAGGAGGATCTGCTGGAACGGGACGCTGCAGCAATTGAGGCTTATTACGCCAACCAGGGATTCGTTGACGTGCGGGTCGGGCAGCCCAGAGTGGAGAGCGCCGATTGGGGGGCCAGGGTAATATTCCAGGTGCAGGAGGGTCCCAGATATCGCGTAGGAGAGGTATCACTGGACGGAGACCTCATTACCGAAGAAGAACAGCTTTTGCAATTTATTGCCATGGACGACATGGCCAGGGAGGAGGACTTCTTCGACAGATCGGTGCTACAGGAGGATATGCAGGAACTGGAAAATTTCCTGCGAAGTCACGGATACGCCTTCGGAACTGTACGTCCGCAGATCAGCAAAGATGAGGAGGAACAGAAAATCCGGGTAACCTATGTTCTGGACAAGGAACACAAGGTCTATATCAACCGGGTGGAGATAAGGGGCAACACCAAGACAAGGGACAACGTGATTCGAAGGAATCTGGAGCTTTCCAGCGGAGACCTCTTCGATAGTCAAGACCTTGCCGCATCCAGGCGGAACCTGGAAAGGCTGGGTTATTTCGAGTCCGTGGATATAGAGACCATACCAGTTGCCCAGGGACGGGAGATGGATTTAAGGGTGGAAGTGGAGGACGGCCCAACTGGCTCTTTCAGTGTGGGAGCCGGCTATTCCACGGTAAATAAGCTCTTCTTTACCGGCGAAATTCAGGAAAGGAACTTTTTGGGCAGGGGATACAATGTCAGTTTCAAGGGTACCTTTAGCGACAGAGAAACCTTGTATCAATTGCAGTTCTGGAATCCCCATGTTTACGACAGCGCCCTGGGTGCCGGGATTGAGGCTTTCGACACCAGAAGGGAATATACGAACTACGATCTGGAACGGACAGGAGCTCGGCCCAGGTTCGCTTATACCCTTGGGGACTATACCCGATTGCACTGGGACTATTCCTTGCAAAAATACACTGTGAAAAACGTCGATCCCTTAGCCAGCCCCCATATCCAGGGGCTTGAGGGAGACAACTGGTCCAGCGCGATAAGTACCTCGATAGTCCGGGACACCACGGACAGAAGATTCTTTCCCACCGAAGGGACCAGGAATGTTTTGGGGCTGGAGTATTCCGGCGGCGTTCTGGGTGGAGATGACAACTTTGTAAAGCCGAGTTACGATTTCACCTATCATAATCAGCTCATCGGAGACCTTATTTTCAGCTGGCACTGGGAATACGCTCATTTGTTCGAGAACGAGGAGGAAAGAGTGCCCGATCACGAACGATTTTACCTGGGTGGCATCCGTACAGTTCGCGGATATAATTATCAGGAAATCGCCAGTGAGGACGAGGAAGGCTACGAGGTAGGAGGATATAAGCAGTTCATCACCAATCTGGAGCTTTCCTATCCCCTGGCCAAGGATGCGGGCTTGCGCGGCCTGATATTTTACGATGCAGGCAATGTCTGGGGCAGGGACGAAAGGGTTGAGCCCAGTCTGCATGACAGCATAGGAGCGGGGATCCGCTGGCATTCGCCCATGGGCCCCCTCAGGTTGGAGTATGGTTATCCCTTGCGGGACATAGATGGTGATGGCGGCAGAGTAGAATTCTCCGTGGGACAGCCCTTTTAGATTAAAGCACAGGGCATCCGGTATCCACAATTTCTGACATTACAACCACTTATATTGAGGTGTCTGATACTCTTGGAAAAGATAGGCTAGCCAATCAGTGTCTTGTCCAACCGAACCATAACTTTTTTTATGCATATATTTATTTCTATATTTCTCCCAGTTGAAACATGACAAAAAATAAGTTTTAGACCCGTTCAACTGGGTCTAAAGGTTAGCAAGGTCAGACCACGTTCAATCTTTAACCTTGACTGTGTAACAATAAAGGGGGCAGGTATGAGAAATATCCCGATCTTGGCATTACTATTTTTCTTTTTCCTCTCCACTCCTTTGCATGCGCAAACCCCGGAAGTGGCTATCGTGGACGTGCAAAGGGTGATCGAGGAGTCCGAACCAGGCCAAAAGGCCATGGCGGAGCTGGAACAGGAAGTGGGTGGGTTGCAGACCCAGCTGGAGCAAAAAAGAGAGGAACTGGAGCGGCTGGAGAGCGAGCTGGAACAGCAAAGCCTGATGCTCAGCCAGGAAGCACAGGAAGAAAAAGCTGCGGAGTATCAGGAAAAATTGCAGGAATTTCGCTCTTCCTATCAGGCCTATCAACAGCTTATGCACGAGAAGGAACAAGAATTGAGGGAGCCCATAATCCAGGAACTGAGTCAAATTGTCGACGATTACGCACAGGAAAATGACTACACCTTTGTCGTGGACAAGAGGAACAGCGGTATTCTTTATCACCAGCAGGATGTGGAGATTACGGAAACTATCATGGAAAAATTGAATGAAAGATGGGAGGAGGAAGCCGGTGAACAGGACTCGAACTAACCGGTGCTCGCCTCTGCAACGACATATCGTCTGGAGACAGGAGAGGACAAAACCAAACAGGCTGAGCCATGGCCCTGCAACTGAGTGAACTGGCAAGACGACTGGGGCTTGAGATCCAAGGCGAGGATAAGCCCATTCACGGATGCAATACACTGGACCGTGCTGGACCCGGAGAAATAAGCTTTTTTTCTCACCCCAGGCATGTGGAAAGGCTGGAAACCACCCGGGCCGGAGCAGTAGTTGTAGAGCCGCATTACGCCCACAAACATTCCAGTTGCCTGCTTAGCACCCATCCCTATCGCGACTTCGCCAGGATCATGCACCTGTTCCCACCTTCCGAAGAGAGCGCACTTGGGATCAGCGAATTGGCCTACGTGCATCCACAAGCCAGTCTTGGAGAAGGTGTCAGCATCCACCCTTTTGTCCATATCGGGGCTCGTAGCGTAATCTGTTCTGGCACTGTGATTCACGCTAACTGCTATATTGCCGAAGACTGCCATATAGGTTACGACTGCCGCTTGTCTCCACAGGTAACTCTGATGCCCCGAACCCAGTTAGGAGACCGGGTTATCCTGAATCCGGGGGTGCAATTGGGGGGTGATGGATTTGGATTTACTCATACAGAGCAGGGCATGGAGAAAGTGCCTCAGCACGGCAGCGTCGTGGTGGAAAGAGATGTAGAAATCGGGGCTAACAGCACAGTAGACAGGGCAACCCTGGGTGAAACCCGCATAGGTGAGGGAACCAAGATTGACAACCAGGTTCAGGTCGGCCACAACGTGCACATAGGACGGCATTGTATACTCGTGGCCCAGGTGGGTATAGCCGGCAGCTCCACTTTGGGAGATAAAGTAGTCCTGGCAGGTCAGGTGGGCGTGGGGGAGCATGTAGAAATAGGCTCCGGATGCAGGGTGGGGGCGAAAGCCGGGATTAACCGGGATCTGAAGTCCGGTTCCGAAATGTCCGGTTATCCGCCTGTAGAACACAAAAAATTCCTGCGGATGGCCAGTCTGCAACAGCGCCTGCCGGAAATATATAATCGGCTGAAGCGTCTGGAAGCGGAATGCGAACAACTGCGGGCAGAACTGGAAAGCAAGGAGAAATCAAATGAGCCAAGGGAATAGGGAAGTATCTGCCCCGGAGGTGATGCGTTTACTTCCCCATCGCTATCCCTTTCTTCTAGTGGACCGCATAGTGGATATGGAACAAAGCGTCTGGCTAACCGCCTTGAAAAACGTAAGCATCAACGAACCCTTCTTCCAGGGTCATTTTCCCGGATATCCCGTAATGCCAGGAGTTTTGATAATCGAAGCCCTGGCCCAGGCAGGGGGATTGCTTATCATTAACAGCATCCACGAAGTGCCGGAAAACGCGGCCTTCCTCTTCAGCGGCATAGAAAAGGCTAGATTTCGCAAGCCTGTATATCCTGGAGACCAACTCATGCTGCACGTCCACGAAGTTCGGCACAAGATCAACCTATGGAAGATGGATACTGAAGCCAAAGTCCGTGAAGAAACAGTAGCCAGGGCCACGCTTACCGCTTCCCTTGTCTCTCGGGAGGACACTTGAATGGGAACAGATATTCATCCTACTGCCATAGTGAGCTCTCAAGCTGAGTTGGGCGATCGCGTCACCATCGGACCCTACTGTGTAATCGAAGACGATGTTCAAATAGGAGAAGAGACCTGGATTGATGCCTTCGTGCAAATCAAGCGGCATACCATTATAGGCTGCCGAAATCGGATCCACTCCCACGCCTGCCTTGGCGGGATCCCACAGCACATCCAATACAAGGGAGAAACCAGCTATCTGGAAATAGGGAACGATAACTGGATCCGGGAATATACAAGCCTAAACAGGGGCACAGGAGCCGGGGGAGGTGTTACCAATATAGGCTCCGGCTGTTTCCTAATGGCCTATGCCCACGTGGCCCATGATTGTGTGCTTCGGGACAAAGTGATAATGGCCAACGCCGCCACCCTGGCCGGCCACGTACACCTGGAGGAAGGGGTGGTCTTGGGCGGGCTATCCGCGGTTCATCAATTCGTGCATATCGGCAGCTATGCCTATGTAGGCGGAATGACCGGAGTGGCCCAAGATGTGCCGCCGTTCATGCTTATCGCAGGAGAACGTGGCGGATTGCACGGTGTTAACACCACCGGCTTGAAGCGACAGGGATTTACTCGGGAACAATTGGCCGACCTGAAAAAAGCCTACAAGCTCATATGGCGCTCAGGGCTAAAGAAAGAGGAGGCAATCCATAGGGCGCGCTTGGAACTCGGCTCTTCCCCGGAAATGGAACAATTGCTTTCCTTTGTACAAAACAGTGAGCGCGGGGTGGTAAAACCCAAATAGGATAGGTCCGGACTCCAAACATGGAAAAAAATTCTCCAGGGATCGGATTAATAGCCGGAGAAGGCCGCTTTCCCCTTCTGGTTGCCCAGGGCATGCGTCAACAGGGATACCGGATCATGGCTGTAGGTTTTCGAAATCACACGAGCGAAGAGCTTTACGCAATTGCCGATAGGATGATCTGGATCCGTCTGGGTCAATTGGGCAAGCTTATTTCCTATCTACACC
>CAYSPQ010000030.1:0-10928 GCA_964432965.1 uncultured Desulfohalobiaceae bacterium | reverse complement strand
GGATTAACCAGATGATACATTCTACCTCTTACGTAGCAGGAAAACAACCAGGGG
The DNA here is from genome assembly GCA_964432965.1 of uncultured Desulfohalobiaceae bacterium. Lineage (GTDB taxonomy): Bacteria > Desulfobacterota > Desulfovibrionia > Desulfovibrionales > Desulfothermaceae > JAIPDU01. The sequence goes on along the minus strand of CAYSPQ010000030.1, from coordinate 10,874 downwards.
CTAGCCTTTTCTCCAGAGGCAAAGCCTGTTATCTAGATATCCGCAATGGATCTACTGTGGCAATACTTGCTCCTCTTCCTCCTGGCTGGAACGCCGATGGTGGAGATACTTGTGGTCATCCCCGCCGCATTGGGGCTGGGTCTGCACCCCTTGCCAGTTGCCCTCCTGGGCTTTCTGGGCAATGCCCTGCCCGTTCTCCTCATCGTGCAGGGCCACAGGATGTGGAGCAAATACGCACGCTCCGACGACTCCTGCGGAAATAAGCAGATTTCCAGACGCAGACAGCGCGCCTTAAACATCTGGAACAAGTACGGCCTGGTCGGGCTCGCCCTTCTGGCCCCCCCCTTAACCGGCATTCACCTGGCCACCCTCCTCGCCCTTGCCTTCCAACCCGGGAAAAGACCTCTCCTGCTGTGGATGAACGCCAGCCTGGCAATCTGGACCGTTGCCCTTGTCGCGTCCGTTTACTACGGCCTGGAGGGACTGGGATTCCTTTTGGGCTGACCGTAAGTGTTGACATCCTCCCCTCCCTAAAGGAAGGGGTCTTACGGCGTAGAGGATTAAGTTTTCTCAGGGCAGCGCAGAGAGACCATCTACACGCACTGCCGCACCCGGAAGCCTGCCTGGCGGAGCATGGGCAAAAGGTTGAGCATGTGGGCAGTGCCCACGAAAACCGCGCAACCACCCCGGCGCAGGAAGGGCTGCATGCGCTGCAGGAACCTTTCGTCGCGGTGGTATATGACCAGTTCGGTCCTGGAGGGGAACTCGGCGCTGGTGCCCATCAAGGCCTCCAGATCCCCCTCCAGATAAGCCTGCTCACCCAGCTTCACGAACTTGCCCCATTCCCTGCAGTTGCGGAAGTAGCGCACTATGCGCTCCACGGGGATGTTCTCCAGGGTGTTTAGCTGCTCGGGTATGCTCTCCATGCCCAGGACATACTTGCCCATATCCCAGGCATTGTTCCAGGCCTCCATATCCACGGACTGACGCCATCCCTGCCGTCTAAGATATGCGGCCCACAAGCCGTAAAAGGCCATCCAGTGCCGGGTTTGCTCCAGGTAATACCGAACATCCGGGGATTGAGAATCGGAGAGCCCGAACAGGGTGGCCCAGAATCCCCTGGGTCCGGATACCACTCCCTCCAATTGCCGGATTTCCTCCTCGGTAAGCATGGTAGCTAGTCGGGGCGAGTCCGTACGGGGACTTCTTCCCACCTCGTCCACCATGCCCATGCTCACCCGATCCAGGGGGCCCTCACAGAGCACGGTGTCCACTTCCTGAAAGAGCTTGCGCAAATGGGATTCGTAGCTGTGGGGACAGAAGTGGGCGGAACCGGCTATCCAGGAACGCCGGCCATGCAGCTCCAGTTCCCAGAGCATGTTCAATCTGCGCTGCTGGGGAAGCTCCTGCAGGATCTTCCATTTGTCGTCCTTCTCCACCAGGAGCCTGGACAGATCTTGGGACATGGATTGCACGGAGGCCCGGCTCCTTTCCCGCCAGACTGCAAGCTCGTAGGAATGAACCGGCTCCCCGCCCCACTTGCGCTTGAATCTACTGATCCCCTTGTTCACGCCCAGGCCCAGGTGAATGAACTCCTTACTCCGCTCCCGGGCCAGGTAGAGCATATCCCGGAAAAGGAGGTCGGTTGCGTACGGGGTGGCATTGTGCAGGGAACGGGCCCCGATCATGTAGGAGAGGAATCGTCGGGGGGCCAGATCCAGGAGCAGACTGGCCGCCAGCCTGCCGTTTTCCTCCCTGGCATCCAGCAGGACCAGGTCCTCGTTCGCGGCCATGACCCGTGCAGTGTGCTCGTACATGAACTGCACCCGAGGGGGCAGATCCCTGGAACCGGTAAACTCCTCCCACAGGCGCTCATGCTCTGCGGTGAACTCCCTGCTCAGCCCGGTCCGGAGCCCGACTGCCGTCTTCTCCGCCAGGCGCAGAAGACGGGGCTGAACATGGGCCGAGGCGGACAGGACATAGTAGTGGTCCCTTTCCTCCGTGTGCTGGAGCAGGGATGAGGGCAGGCCCGGGGCTACCGCCCGGCAGTGTTGGGGTTGAACGCGCCTTTTGGCTTGCTCCAAAGCTTCCTGGAAATCTGCCGGATCGTAGCCTCCCTGCAGGGGATAGCCCACGGCGAGCAGCCAGCCGTCTCCGGCCAGGAACAGGTAGTCTCCCACCAGAAAGGGCTCACCGCTGGACATCACCCGCATGAAGTTCAGGGAATGCTCCGGCACCCGGGCCTTGTCCAGCACCGCTGGATAATCCGGCAGGCAGAGATCTTGAAGGACGTATTCGCCTAGTCCTTCACAGGCAAGGTTTTCCAGCATAGTGCCTATAGCTCGCACAGTATCCGACTAAATCCTATCTAAACTGTAAGCTGCTGAGGCCGTACTGCCATTATGCTGCAAAACAGCTTCAACCAGACTCCCCTTCCAGATAGCCCTGGTAGGCTTTAAGGACCTCGATATCGGCCTGGGCCCAGTCCAGGGAGCTCAACTCCGTCCCCCCCGCCCAGTGCACCGCCCGGTGCTCGCTCAGGCGAAGGCGACCTCCGGTGACACGGCAGACAAAGGGGTGCAGGCGCACCCGCAGATGGATGTAGCTGTGCTCGCAGGGATTCAGAGAGGCCACCACTTTCACCTCCAGGCCCAGCTCCTCGAGTATTTCCCGGCAGATGCACTCCCGGGGATCCTCTCCGGCTCTTATCTTCCCCCCCGGAAACTCCCACTTGCCGGGAAGATCCATCTGAGCCCCCCTCTGGGCGGCCAGCACCAGGCCGTTGTCCTCGATAATTGCGCAGGACACCTCTATTCGCCGCATATTCCTTCCGGAGAAATTCGAATCCACTGGGCAAGCCTGTTGATACTCTACCACCGGCAGTGCCCTGCCTCAAAACCCCCTGATGCATCAGAACAAGATCCCGTCCGGCAGGGCAGTGCCGAACGGGATCCGCAGGGAAGCTTCAAGCACGCTCCCCGGGCTGTCTATTTGTGATACTTGAAGGACACGCTCAAGCGAACGCGGAATCTTTGCACCTTCCCTTCCTCCACGGTAACGTCCTGCCTGAGCACCTCGGCCACGCGGATATCCTGCAGCGTCTCCGTGGCCTTCTGAATGCAGTTCTTCGTGGCCTGTTCCCAGGATTCGGTGCTGGTTCCCACCAACTCGATGATCTTGTAGGTTGTCTCCGGCATGGCGACCTCCTTCATGGTTTGAAAGATGGACAAAGAGGTGAAGACACTGCGGCAAAGGCAGTAATGACTACAATTGTATCACCTCACATTTGCCCCCGATTGTCAAGCGGAGGCCGCCAATTTTCCCTGGAATTGCTACCAAGCTCGAACTGCAACCCGCCTCACTCCAGGAGTTGTCTATCCGATTCGCTAAATGGCTCGGGCTGGCGCAGCGTAATCCTTCACGGGGTATTTTGAACCCTATTTGCCGAAGGTTCTGTCGATTTCCTTCGCTCGTTATCCGGCCGGGAGCCGGTCTTTCCTCTTGGCAACAAGCGCCAAGCAATCCCGCAACCAAAGGAACCGGCTAGAGAGAGCACTCTATGGTCTTGCCCTGCTCCAGCTCGAAGGATTCATCCCGCACCTGGATATGAACCGGTTCCGCTCCGCTTTGCAGGGCCTCTATCCGGATCCTGTCCGAGTTGATATCCAGATCCAGCCAATGCCCCCGATAGCGCATATGAAAGCATACCCGGTTCAACTCATCCGGAAAGGAGGGATTGAAGCGAAGGATGTTGCCCCTTGCCTCCAGGCCGGTGAAGCAGCGCTGCACAATGTCCACTGATCCGGACATCGCCCCCAGGTGGATCCCCTCGGGGGTGGTTCCCCCTTGAACATCCTCCACGTCCGTCTTCAGCGCCTCCTCGAACATCTGCCAGGAGTGCCTCCTGTCCCTGCGTGCAGCCACCCAGGAGTGGACCACGTAGCTCAGGGAAGAGCCGTTGGATGTGCGCTGCAGATAGTACTCGATGTTTTTGGGGATATCCTCTGGCTGCAGATCGTAGCCTATCTGCTGGAAAAGGCTGCGCAGGTACTCGGCGCTGAATAGATAGAACAGCATGAGCACATCCGCCTGCTTGGAGGCCTTGTAGCGGTTGCAGCTGTCCCCTTCCGCTTCCAGGATGCGGTCCAGCCTCTGGATATTCCCGTACTTCTCCTTGTAGCCCTCCCAGTCGAACTCCTCCAGTTGATCGTACCCCTCGAACTGACTGATGATGCCGTCTCCGTGGAAAACCACGCGCATCTTGCGGCTGATTTCCACCCACCTGTCTATCTCGTGCTTGCGCAGATCCAGCCTCTCGCAGAGCTGATCCCACTCCTGCTGGGGCAGGATGTCCTGCAGCTCCAGGGCCCGGTTCATGACGAAGACAACCATGACGTTGGTGTAGGCATTGTTGCTGAGCCCGGGCCTCTCCGCGCCCGGATAGGCCTCGTGGAATTCGTCCGGGCCCATCACCCCGTGGATCTCGAAGCGATCCAGATCCTCGTTGTACACAGTTATGCTGGACCAGAAACGGGCGATCTCCAGGATCATCTCCGCTCCGTAGAAGGAGAGGAACTCGAAGTCTCCGCTGATCTGGCAGTACTGCCAGATGTTGTAGACAAGGGCCACGTTGATGTGCCGCTGCAAATGAGACTTGTCCGGAATCCAGCGTCCGGACTTGGGATTCAGGTGCATGGACTGCGTTTCCTCGCGTCCGTTGCTGCCGCTCTGCCAGGGGAACATCGCGCCCTTGAACCCCAGCTCCCGGGCCATTTGCCGCGCGGCGCCCATCCTGCGATAGCGGTACATGAGCAGGGTCCGGGTTATCTGGGGGGCGCGGACAGTGAGATAGGGGAAGATGATGATCTCGTCCCAGAAGATGTGCCCGCGGTAGGCCTCCCCGTGCCAGCCCCGAGCCGGCATGCCCACGTCTATGTCCAGGGAGTGCATTGAGGCGCTCTGCAGCAGGTGAAAGCAATAAAGGTGCAGGGTTCGCTGCACGTAGTGATAATGGTCGAAACCGTGCGGATCCTCCTGGTTGCCGTTCAAGTTCAGCTCCACCTCAACTGCGAATCTGCGCCACAGCTGTCTCCAGGCCAGGGTGTGCTGGCGCAGAAGACAGACGAACCTGCCCGAGTTGCGCACCGCCTCGGAGGCCTCCAGGAAGGACTCCGAAATGGAGGGATCCCTGGAGGTATACATAGCCATGATCTTTTCCAGGCGCACCCCTTGCCCGGGCTGCAGGTGCACTGGAAACTCCTGGGCTACATATCCGGATTCCTGCAGGCACTGCCTGTCAACTGCGACTGACTTGCCGTTGTAGAACACCTCGGTTCTGGCAACCTGGGAGACGTGTATGTTGGATTGATTGGTCCGCACCTTCAGTCCGATGGTCCTGTCGTCTATCTGACGGGAATACAGGGGCTCCAAATGCTTGTTGTTCAGGGCCTGGTAGCGTTTAACCCCCCAGTTGATCACTTGTCCGTCCAGGGCGGATCGGATGTAGATCTCTCCGGACCAGTTTAGGGGCTCAATCCTGGATTCCAGAGCGGCCATGTGCATGCTGTGCATGGAGACGATCCTGCGGTGCAGGAGCCTGGTTTCCCTTCCCGCCTGATCCCTGAAATGGACAAGTCGAAAGTGCACCCCGTTCTTTAGGTCCACTCCCACCCGATAGGAGATAACCTCCACCTCATCCAGGCTGAACCACTCCTCTCCGGGAAAACGAAAGGTCAAGGGGAGCCAGTTGGGCATGTTGACCAGGTCCTCGTTTTCCACCACACGTCCGGCAATCAGGGTTTGCAGGCGGTTGTACCCTCCGGCCAGATATGTCCCCGGATAATGGACGGAATCAGCCTGGTGCTCCGGTGCGGCCCCCCGAGTGGCGAAATATCCGTTGCCCAGCGTGCAAAGGGCCTCGCGATGGCCCTGCAGCCGGTGGAGATATCCGTGCACATCCAGGGACCAGGTATTCCAGTTGCGCAAATACGTCTGCAACCTATCCAGAAACTCCTGCACCTCCTCCACGGATTCCAGCCTGTACTTGGCGCTGGTCAGGCGCTGCTCCTTGCCCACGACCAGGGTAATCCCCCTGCGGGCAAAGGCGCGGAAGGCGTCCTCGTCCGTTATATCATCCCCGATATAGATGGGGACAACTCCGTACTGGTCCAATTCCAGCTTACGCAGCAGCCAGAGGACGGCCTCTCCCTTGTCCCAGTCTATATCCGGCCTCAGCTCGAAGACCTTCTTCCCGTGGCCCTTGCGCAGACCTCCCACCTGCTGCAGGAGGCGATCCACTATCTGCTCCACTTCCGACTCCCGCTCCGGATCCACATTGCGATAGTGTACAGCCAGGGAGTACTTCTTCCTTTCCACTTGAGCCCCGGGGATGCTTTCCAGCCCAGACTGCAGCTCGGTTTCGGCCCTGTCCAGCAAGGGGATGCTCTCCGCTGCCTCCTGCACCTCCATGTGCAACCCCTGGGGACCCTCGATCTCGAAGCCGTGGCTACCTGCAAAATAAAGGCCCTCCACATCCACCAGCCGTCGGGCATCCGTCAGGCCCCGGCCGCTGATTATAGCCACGGTGCACTTCGTGGTCAGGTTTTGCAGGGTGGAGCGCATTTGCTGGGGCAGGACCGCCTGCTCCGGCCTGGACACAATGGGGGTCAATGTGCCGTCGTAGTCAAGAAACACGGCTACTCGCCTGTCTTCGAAACGCTGCCTGATCTCCTCAAAATACTCCAATCCGTCGGGGAGATTGGTCATGTAATCGTCCAGGCTCAACTCGCTCAAATCGTTGACCACAAGATCGGCACCCGCCTCCTGGAACTGCTGCTTGGCATCTCCTCTGCGGTCGATACCCACCACCAGTCCGAAGCCGCCCTTTTTTCCGGCTCTGACCCCGGACAGGGCGTCCTCGAAAAGAACGCACTCCGAGGGATCAACATCCAGCATCCGGGCAGCCTCCCAGAAGGAATCCGGCTCCGGCTTACCCTTCAGATCGTGGTGCTCTATGTCTATGCCGTCCACTTCCGTGTCGAACAGATAGCCTATGTTCGCGGAGTCCAGAACGGTCTGACAGTTCTTGCTGGAGGAGACCACAGCCGTTCGGAAGCCGCGGCTGCGCACCTGGAAGATGAGGTCCACGCTGCTGTCGAAGACATCCACTCCCATGCTCTGCAGAAACTGGTTGAAAAGCTGGTTCTTCCTGTTGCCCAGGCCGCAAATGGTTTCCGTGTCCGGGCTGTCCCCGGGGCTGCCGTAGGGAAGATGAATCCCCCTGGAGTCCAGGAAGTTCTTCACCCCGTCGTAGCGGGGCAGACCGTCAACATAGTGATAGTAGTCCCGCTCTATATCGAAGGGCGTAAAACCTGTGTCCCGGCTCCTGGACTGCAGGAAGTCGTCGAAGACCTCCTTCCAGGCTACGGCGTGCAGCCTTGCAGTGGTGGTAACCACACCGTCCAGATCGAAGATGCAGGCCCGGTATTTCGCCCGGGATATGGGATACTGTCTTGAGTTCATCAACTTCCTCCTTTTATACGGAAAAAAGGGATTCCCCTCTCCTCACCCCAAACAAAAGCTCGATGCTCATCACTTCCTCAGCTTTCGAGCACGGCGACCCTACAATATTAAAGGCTGCTGGGCAAACCCTTGCCGCGCAAAAAACAAGGATTTTTTCCATGCTTTCCCTTTCTTCTTATCGGTCTTGTAAGCCAAAGCATTATATGTAAGGATCGTTTTCTGTATTAATCAACACTGAGCGATTTTCCGACTCAATTTCGGATTTAATTATCCTCTACTTTTTTGTGCTATCCACATGAACACAGGGCATCCGGACAAGTCCCCTCTCTGGGCGGAAATCGACACTGCTGCCCTGGCTGCCAACTGTCGCGCGGCAGCCCGACTCATTCCGGAAGAGACCGGATTCATGGCAGTGGTCAAGGCGGACGGCTACGGTCACGGAGCATTGCCCACAGCCCGCGCAGCCCTGGAAAACGGCGCAACTTATCTGGGCGTGGCCCGGCCGGAAGAGGGAATCGCCCTGCGCAGCTTCGGCATCCGGGTGCCGATACTGATACTTTGCTCCGCGCCACCGGAGTACGCGGAGCAAATCCTGGAACACGACCTGATCCAGACAGTGGTAGATCTGGAATCCGCAGAGGCCATGGGGAATCGCGCCCTGGCTCTGGGCGGAAAAATGCGGGTGCATCTCAAGGCGGACACGGGCATGGGCCGCCTGGGGACTCTGGCCGTCCCCGGAGAAAGTGACGAGGGGAGCTGCAGGCTCCAGGCCCTGGAGGAGGGGCAACGCATCGCTTCCCAGCCCGGCCTCCAGCTGGAGGGGGTCTTTACCCATCTGGCCAGGGCGGATTCCTCGGATCTGGCCTATACCCGTCTGCAATTGCAAAGATTTCTGGACTTGACCTGCGGTTTGCAGCAGCGGGGCGTTCATGTCGGATTGCGGCACGCGGCCAACAGCGCGGCCACCGTGCAGGTGCCCGAATCCCACCTGGACATGGTCCGTCCCGGACTAATGCTCTACGGCCTGAACCCCCTGGAGGATCCCCTTCCCCACCAAGTGGAGCTCGAGCCGGTCATGAGCCTGAAGGCCCGCGTTTGCCAAACAAAGGACGTAGAGGCGGGTTTTTGCGTGAGTTACGGCTCCACCTACAAGACCGAGAGAAGCACCCGGCTGGCAGTGCTTCCAGTGGGATATGCCGACGGATACAGGCGATGCCTCTCCCCCGGCGCGGAAGTATTGATCCGGGGTCGCAGGGCAAGGGTTGCCGGCCGAATCTGCATGGATCAGACCGTTGTGGATCTGGGCCCGGACTGTGGGGCCCGAGCCGGAGAGGAGGCCGTGCTCCTGGGTCGCCAGGGGAAAGACCAGATCCCGGCAAGCGAGATCGCCGGCCTGTGCGGCACTATAACCTACGAGATCGTCTCCGGTGTAGCGACCAGGGTGCCCAGGATATTTCTCGACTGAGCTCGGGGAAGGGGCTTTGGCTTCCTTGTTTCCATGGGAGCATGCCTTCATTCGAGACAAGTCTATGGAAATGATCAATAACCCATACCCAAGCGGAGGACGTCTATGAAGGGAAAACGCAAGGGGGCCTACACTCACGGCTACGATCCAGACCGCCTGCGTCAGATGATCAAGGAAAACTGGTCTGCCAACGAGATCATGAGAGCCCTGAAGATCTCCAGGTACACCCTGTACGAGCATTTGCTTCTGCTGCAGGACGAGGACAACAAGCTCTACGAGGTCCCCGGGCTCTTCGACCCCCAAGAGGGCGGAGCACACAGGAAAGTCGGATACAAAAGGGAAGGTGTGGTCTTTTCGGAGGGAATGCTGCAACACTCCGGATTTAAGCCGGGAGACACCTTTGAGATGATCGTGGAAGAGGACAGGATAATCCTGAAAAAGCTCTAGATCGCGGACTTCCGGCAAATTTTCCACGGAAACCGCACAGGGCACAGCTTTGGAGGTGAGCATGGAAGAAGAAACCTACATGCCTTTCCGGATGCGCAAGGCTACTTGGAGAAAGCGGGACAGCAAGTATTTCAATTACAACATCCACCCTTGGGTCTTCTTCTCTTCCACTGCCATCATTTTGTTAGGAGTGATATTCACCCTTGCCCTCGGAGAGGCGGCCCGGGAATTCTTCGAGACTGTCCAGGGAGCAATCTCCAATTACGCCGGATGGTTCTTCATCCTGGTCATGAACATCGTGCTCATTTTTTGCATTGTCCTGGCCTTTACCAAGTACGCCACCATGCGTCTGGGAGGCGAGGACGCGGAACCGGAGTTCTCCCTGATAGGGTGGTTCTCCATGCTGTTCTCCGCCGGCATGGGCATCGGACTGCTCTTCTACGGAGTGGCCGAGCCCATGTTCCACTACATGAGCAACCCCTTCACCGAAGGGGAAACCATCTCCTCCGCTCAAAGATCCATGGAGATAACCTTCCTGCACTGGGGCTTTCATCCCTGGGCCATATATTCCCTGGTAGGACTGGGGATCGCCTTTTTCAGCTTTTCCGAACGACTGCCTTTGTCCATTCGCAACATCTTCTATCCTATACTGGGCAGGCGAATATTCGGCCCCATCGGAAACGGAATAGACATCCTGGCCACCATCGCCACCCTGTTCGGTGTGGCCACCTCCCTGGGATTGGGCGTGCAGCAGATAAACGCCGGAATCAGCCACATCTCTCCCATTCCCCAGAACGCACTGGTTCAGACCCTGTTGATAGCCGGAATAACCGCCATAGCTCTTTGGTCGGTAATCCGGGGCCTGGATGCGGGCATTAAACTTCTCAGCCAGATAAACATCGTCATTGCCGGCGGGCTCATGCTCTTCGTCTTCATCCTGGGACCCACGTTATTCATCCTGAGCGGCATTCTGGAGAACACGGGCAATTATCTGCAGAACCTGCCCTCTCTAGCCCTTTGGGGCGAGACTTACCAGGAGGGTGGCTGGCAGGACGGCTGGACCCTGTTCTACTGGGCCTGGTGGATAGCCTGGTCCCCCTTTGTGGGCATGTTCATAGCCCGGGTCTCCTATGGCCGGACCATCCGGGAATATCTGGCCGGAGTGCTTCTGGTGCCTGTCGCGGTCACCTTCGTCTGGCTCACCGTTTTCGGCAACAGCGCCATACATATCGAGCACTTCGGGGCCGGAGGCATAGGCGAGGCGGTCATGGAGAACATTCCTGTCTCCCTGTTCGTGTTCCTGGAGCACTTTCCTCTGGAGCTTATAACCTCCATACTGGCCGTTATCGTGGTCGTCACCTTCTTTGTGACCTCTTCGGACTCCGGGTCCATGGTCATCGATATCATGAATGCCGGCGGGCACCCCAACCCTCCCAAAATC
>CAYSPQ010000029.1:3306-10992 GCA_964432965.1 uncultured Desulfohalobiaceae bacterium | reverse complement strand
GTTAGAAAATCCAGAACCGGAGGTACGAAGTGAAAAATGCCCCGTGAAGGATTACAATTGCCCTGTTGCGTCAAGCAAACCTGCCTATCTGTGAAAAAAGTACAGAAGCAGACTGAGAACCACGCTTATGAGCAGGCAAGTGGCCAGAGGAAAATAGACAGTCAGGTTCTCCCTCTGCCAAACCATGTCCCCGGGCAGACGCCCCAGGGGAAAGCGGGGCAGGAAATGCAGCAGGGCTCCCAGCACCGCCAGTACAATGCCAGCAATGATAAGCCACTTGCCCAAGGCCATAACCGCTATTTGTTATTTGTCATGAGGGATATGATTTCAGCACCCAGCTATCAGCATTACACTCACCGAGGCCGAACAAGGAATAACTATCCTCCCAGCACCTTCCCCATCCTTTCCATGGCCCTTTCCATGTTTTCCCTGCTGTTGAAGGCACTGATGCGGATGTATTCCCTTCCGCAGGAACCGAAGCCGATCCCCGGGGTGCAGACCACTCCGGCCCGGGACAGCAAAAGCTCGAACATCTCCTTGGAGTCCATGCCTGCGTGGACCCAGATGTAGGGCGAGTTTTCTCCCCCGGAAATCTCGTATCCCAGGGACTGCATCTCGCGGCGCACGATTGCGGCGTTTTCCAGATAGAAATCCAGGAGCTCGCGGACCTGCTCGGCACCCTCCCGGGAATAGACCGCTTCCGCTGCCCTCTGCATGGGATAGGAGGCGCCGTTGAACTTGGTGCTCTGCCTGCGCAGCCACAGAGGATGCAGAGAGACCCTCTCCCCGTCTTCGTTGTAGGCACAGCAGTCCTTGGGCACCACGGTATAGGCGCAGCGTGCTCCGGTAAAACCGGCGGTCTTGGAGAAGCTGCGGAATTCCACGGCAACCTCCCTTGCCCCGGGTATCTCGTAGATGCTTCGAGGCAGGGATTGATCCCGAACAAAGGCCTCATATGCCGCGTCGAACAGGATCAGGGCCTTGTTCTGCCTGGCGTAGTCCACCCACTTCTTCAGGTCCTGCTGTCCAGCTGCAGCTCCCGTGGGGTTGTTGGGAAAGCACAGGTAGATCAAGTCCACTTCCTGCCCCGGAGGCTCCGGGATAAAGCCGTTTTCCCTGGTGCTTTCCAGATAGGTCACTCCCTGGAAACGATCCCCTTGCAGGGCACCGGTGCGACCGGCCATTACGTTGCTGTCCAGATACACCGGATACACCGGATCGGGAAGGGCCACGCGGGCCTCCCGGCTCAACAGCTCCTGGAAGTTGGCAGTGTCGCACTTGGCCCCGTCGCTGACGAAGACTTCCTCTGGGGAAATGTCCGCTCCGCGTTTCTGGAAGTCCTCTCTGGCTATCGCCTCGCGCAGGAACTCATATCCCTGTTCCGGGCCGTAACCCCTGAAGGTCTCGTCCTTGGCCAATTCCTCCACCGCCTCGTGCATGGCCCTTATGCACGCCGCGGGCATGCCCCGGGTAACATCGCCTATACCCAGCTTGATCACCTGCGTTTGCGGGTTCTCCTCCTGGAAGCTCCTTACCCGCTGGGCGATCTCGGCAAAGAGATAGGAGGACTGCAGCTTGAGGAAATTCTCGTTGATGCGAATCATGGACTCTCCTCTGTCACCTGGTTCCAGACTCACTTTTTGCGCCCGAAATGAGCCACCGAACTTCTTCCGGGGCTCAACCCACAACCACCTATTATAGGGATGCTCCACACTCACGGAGAATGGCCTCCCCAATCATCGTCCAGGCTCACCCCATTCTCAGGCCGGTTCCGATTTCCCTTGTCACTCTGCTGCTTCCGAGAATTATCCCGAGCAAGGCTTACTGCGCTATCTTCTTCCAGTCCTGCAGGAACTTCTCCAGCCCCTTGTCCGTAAGGGGATGGGAAGCCAGATTGCTCAGCACCGAATAGGGGACGGTGGCCACATGGGCCCCCATGAGCGCGGACTGCAGCACGTGATCCGGATGCCGTATGCTGGCCACAATTACCTGGGTGTCGAAGTCGTAGTTGGCATAAACCTCCAGGATCTGGGAAACCACATCCATGCCCGTGGTCCCGATGTCGTCCAGCCTCCCCACAAAGGGGCTCACGTAGTCCGCCCCGGCCTTGGCCGCCAGCAGGGCCTGATTCACGGAAAAGACCAGGGTCACGTTGGTGGGTATGTCCATGCTCCTAAGCTGGGTGACCGCCTGCATCCCGTCCATGGTCATGGGGATCTTGATCACCGCATTGGGGCCGAACTTCATCAGCTCCTTGGCCTCCTGGACCATATCCTCCGCCCTGGTAGAGACCGCCTCCAGGCTGACCGGCCCATCCACCATCTTGCAGATTTCACTGGCCTGACTCTTCCAGTCCCCGCCCTCCTTGGCCAGGAGGGAAGGATTGGTGGTCACTCCGTCTATCAGCCCCAGTTCCTGAGCCTGTCGGATTTCCTCAAGATTGGCAGTGTCCAGGAAAAATTCCATGCCCATTCTCCTTTTTTCTCTTCTCCGGCTCATCAATTGCAATCAACCGCATCGCGTCTCCAGAAAGAACAGTGCAGGCAGCGACCTGCATAATCCATAAAGGGAGAGGATGAGCCAGAAACTTTTCATATGTCAACTAACCTTGGTTCTCTGCGGCCATCTCGGGCGACCCTCACTCCTTGAGCCCCCTTTGGCTCAGAAAGGAATCCCTGCACTCGTAGCTGCAGAAACAATGAACCTTCTCCCCCTCCTTGACCCGGATACGGCTCTCTGCCGAAACATAGGTCCCGCACACCGGATCCCGCACCATTTCCCCGGCCTCCACTTCCGCATCTGTCTCCTTCTGCTTCTCCTCCATCTTCTTTCTTCTGTCGCCCATGAACAGCTTGTAGAGCACAAAGGCGGCTACGCCCAGAATAATATAATACAACATAACTGCATCCCCTTTTGCGGGGTTTGGCCTTCAAATCGGCCCTTGCCAGTTACCTGCGGTTCGGTCAAGCAACTACTCTTGGACAGCGTGCGTAACTCGCGAAATTTACCACAATTGAGAAGACAACCTTCTGGCCCACTGCCCTCCGGCTTTTACCGCCGGGAATCGGCCTGGCAAATGGTGTTCCCTCTCACCCTGTAACTCAGGCGCTCCAGGCAGTCTGCCAGTCTTTTCCCGTCCGGCATGCGCTTGTCCGGAGCTATTTCCAAAAGTGGAACCAGCACGAAGGCCCTCTCCCGGATGCGCGGATGGGGCAGAACCAGTTCCTTACTGGCCAACTCCCTTTGCCCGAAGAACAAAAGATCCAGGTCGATGATCCTTTCTCCCCAGGGCCTGCAGCGAACCCTTCCCATCTCCGCTTCTATCCCCAGCAGGCGATCCAGAAGAGCCTGCGGGGACCATAGCCTGGAATCGCATTCCAATCGCACCACCTGATTGCCGAACCAGGGCTGATCCTTCACGCCCTGGGGTTCCGTGTAGTAGAGCGAGGAGATCCTGCTTCCCTTGACTCCGTCCAATTCGGACAGCTCCCGGACAGCCGCGGCAAGGTTGTCCTCCACCCGGCCCTGGTTGGAGCCCAGGCCCACAAATATTTCCATCACCTCTTGCCTGGACAAAGGATACTCCTATATAATCTTGTCCTTCACCCAGTAGGCTTTTGTGAAGCCAAGTCAATCAGACGCCCTTTTGTCACCTCAAACAGGTGCCGGACAACGCAACAATTGGAAGACTTTCAACGCCTTGCTAGCAATTTGCCATCCGGATATTTCTTATGCAGGATGGCATCCTGCTTCGCTTCTTCCTTTCCCCAAGAAGCAATAAACCTGGCTATTGTACTATCACTATTTTGTTTCTTTTCGGGAAAGGAAACGACCAGCTGGTTTCCGGAAGGAAGCTAGCTGGATGTCCCTATGCGGCACATCCAGGCAACAGCCGCTTTCCGCTGGCGCCGCGCTCCAGTCGAACAAATGTATCCATTGAAAAGGGAAAACGCAAGATATGAACCTGCAGGAGCAAGTAGAGACAAATCGGTCGTCGGAAACTCATCCCTGGATCGAGGACTATCTGGAACACCTGGTAAGCGTACGCGGGCTCTCCGAGAACAGCGTGGCCGCGTATACAGCGGACCTGTACGAATTTCTCCAGTTCCTGCGGGAAGCCTCCGGCAGGCTCAGCCAGGTGGATGCCGACTTGGTGCTTTATTACCTGGTACTTCTGCAGCGCAAGGGGAAGGCCTCGCGTTCCATAGCGAGGCGACTGAGCAGCCTGCGCTCCTTTCTGGACTTTTTGTCCGAGGAGGGGCGCCTTCGTTCCAACCCGGCCAGGCTGATGGAAGGCCCGCGCCTCAACAGGCTGTTGCCCGAGGTGCTCACCAGGCAGGAAGTGGAGCGGCTTCTGGATCAGCCGGAGGCTGGAAGCAAACTGGGAATCCGAGACCGGGCCATCCTGGAACTCATGTATGCCACCGGATTGCGCGTATCCGAAACCTGCTCACTCACTCCCCTGGATCTGGACCAACAAGCGGGAATCATAAAGATAAGAGGCAAGGGTGACAAGGAAAGGATAGTTCCCGTGCACCGGGAAGCATTGAATAAAGTTTCCCGCTACATCCAGAACACCAGGCCCTTGTTCCGGCCCAAGTCGGACGCCCTGTTTCTCAATCGCTCCGGACAGCCCCTCTCCCGGCAGGGTCTGTGGAAAATGGTCAAGCGCTACTCCCAGATCGCCGGAATCCGGCGCAACATATCCCCGCACGCCCTGCGGCACTCCTTTGCCACGCATCTTCTCGAGGGCGGAGCGGACCTGCGCTCGGTGCAACTCTTTCTGGGGCACGCCGACATAAGCGCCACGGAGATCTATACCCATGTTCAACAGGAAAGGCTCCAAGAAGTCCACCGCACCTGTCACCCCCGCTCCTGAGCCAAGGTGCCTGCATGACGGACAAGATAAAAGCCGAGACCGTGATCACCGCGCACACCAACGCCGACTTCGACTGCCTCTCCTCCATGATAGCAGCCAAGCTGCTATATCCGGAAGGGGTGCTCGTCTTCCCCGGAAGCCAGGAACAAAGCTTGCGGGACTTTTTTCTGCAAAGCGCCACCTATCTCTACAATTTCCACTACTCCAAGGAAATCGACATGGATTCCGTAAAAAGGCTGGTAGCCTGCGACACCAGGCAAACTTCCCGGCTGCAGCACGTTTCCACCCTCCTGCAGCGAAGCAACCAGCTGGAGATCCATGTATATGACCACCATCCCGATTCAGAGGACGACCTGCTCCCTTCCCGCCAGGATATCAGGCTCTGGGGCTCCACTGCTGCCATTCTGGTCTCCCTCCTGCGCGAACAGGGAGTGGAGCCCAACCCGGAGCAGGCAACCCTGATCGGCCTGGGCCTATACGAGGACACCGGATACTTCACCTTTGGCTCCACCACTTTTCATGACCTGGAAGGAGCGGCCTGGCTCCGGGCCAAGGGAATGGATGTAAGCTTTATTTCCGACTTCTTGAGTCGCGAATTCAGCCCGGAGCAGGTTGCCATCCTCAACAGCATGCTCCATGAGGCTTCGGTGCACAGGTTCGACGGAATAAAAATCTGCCTCACCCAGGTTGCGGTGGATCGCTATGTGCGGGATTTCGCCCTGCTGGTACACAAGATGATGGAGATAGAACAGCACAGGGTCCTCTTTGCCCTGGCCCTGATGCAGGACAGAGTGCACGTGGTGGCCCGCAGCAGAGATCCCCACGTGGACGTGGGGAAGATATGCTCCTCTCTGGGCGGGGGAGGTCACTCCTATGCAGCCTCCGCCACGGTCAAGGACAAGACCCCCGCCCAGATCCAGGACGAGATATTCGGTCTGCTCTATTCGCATATCCGATCCGAGCTGCGGGTAAGCTCCCTGATGTCCAGCCCCCCTGTCTTCATCCAGGAAAAGGATAGCATCGACTACGCCTCTGCGGTTATGACCCGCTACGGTCTCAAGGCGGTCCCAGTCCTGGATTCGGAAACCGGGGAGCTGACGGGAATCCTGGAACACCAGTTGGCCAGCCGGGCCAGTTCCCATGGGTTGGGCGAGTTTCAGGCCGGGGAGTACATGCGGCGCAATATTTCCTCTCTTTCTCCACAGGACAGCCTTTACCGGATGATGGAAATCATTATCGAGCAGGGCCAGAGGCTGGTTCCGGTGCTGGAGTCCGGTCGGCTGAAGGGAGTGATCACCCGGACGGACCTGATACACTGGCTGGTGGAGGAGCCGGCCAGGATACCGGAATCACTCTCCCAGGAAGGTCGCAAGGAGAAGAACGTGGCCTCCCTGATGCGCAACAGGCTCCCGGAATGGGCCTACTCCCTGCTGCAGACCGTGGGCAGGCTGGCCGATCAGGTGCAGTACAATATCTATGCCGTGGGAGGCTTTGTTCGGGACATCCTCCTGCAGCAGGACAACCTGGACCTGGACCTGGTCGTGGAGGGGGACGGCATAGCTTTTGCCGAGCATTTGGTGCGGAATCTGGGAGGACGCTACAGGGCGCACAAGAAGTTCCAGACAGCTGTGGCAATCCTGCCGCAGGGAGAAAGGATCGATGTGGCCACCGCCAGGCTGGAATACTATGAACACCCCGCTGCCCTGCCCACGGTGGAGCTCTCCTCCATTAAGCTGGACCTGTTCCGCAGGGATTTCACCATCAACGCCCTGGCCATTCAGCTCAACCCCCAGAGCTTCGGAAAGCTGGTGGACTTTTTCGGGGGTCAGAAGGACATCAAGGAGGGAAATATCCGGATCCTGCACTCCCTGAGCTTCGTGGAGGATCCCACCCGGATACTGCGGGCGGTGCGCTTCGAACAGCGCTTCGATTTCCGCATAGGACCCCAGACGGAGAGGCTGATCAAAAACGCCCTGCAGCTGAACATGTTCCACAAGCTCTCCGGGAGCAGAGTATTCCACGAGCTCAAGCTGATCCTGGAGGAATCCGATCCCTTGTCCTGCTTGCGACGTCTGGAGCAATACGGGGTTCTGGAGAACATTCACCCTCTGCTGCGGCTCACCCCATACAAGGAGGACCTCTTGGCCGGCATCCAGCGCGTTCTGGACTGGTACGCCCTTCTCTACCAGGATCCGGTTCCCGAGACCTGGAAGACACATCTCCTGGGATTCTGCGAGGGACACGATCCAGAGGAATGCCGGACCTTGCTCAAGCGGCTACAGTTCTCTCCCAAGCAGGAGGAGGCCTTCATCGGCATTCTGCAGGATATCTTCCGGGCAAGAAGGCAGCTCGTGCAGTGGAAAAAGGGAGAACAGAGGCAGAGCGAGATATACTTCATCCTCTCCCCTTTGAAAGTCGAGGTTGTGCTGTACCTGATGGCCTCGAGCACGACGGACACAATCCGAAGGAATATCTCCCACTACCTGAGCCAGCTGAAGAAGGCTCAAGTTTCCATAACCGGCCACGACCTGAGGGAAATGGGCCTTCCCCACGGACCGGCCTACTCGCGAATCCTGCGCGAGGTGCTTCGCGCCCGGCTGGACGGCGAAGTAAGGGACCGCCAGGCCCAGCTCAACTTGGCCCGGGAGCTCGTGCAAAGGGAAATGGGCTCCGCTTGAGCCCTGACAATATTGGAGTCTGGGAGCCGGTAAACCTGGGCCCGGGTATACAATGCGAAAGCCAGGGAAAGAAGGTTAGAAGCTTAGGAAAAAACCAGAGACCTGGGGGCAGCTCATTTTTCACTGTTG
>CAYSPQ010000029.1:0-3296 GCA_964432965.1 uncultured Desulfohalobiaceae bacterium | reverse complement strand
GGGTAGCCGCTAACAGACATTGCCCCATACACATGCACTTACACTTGCCCAAGTCACGTTTCCCAGCTCACGGCCCAACTCCCTGCCCGGGCAACTTTCTTGACCGGTTTCCGCATTATCGGGTATACAGCCCAGATTGAAGAATGATCTTTTTTCTAACTCCTATACCGCTTGTAAGAGACTAGACCGACTTCGAGCAGTTTCCAGCAGCTTGCCAACATAGAACAGGCACATGGAATGCGGATATCAGTAGTAGGTGCGGGGGAGTGCCCGCGGGAAACATACGCCACCGCTCAGGAACTGGGGAATCTCCTGGCGGAAAGGGGCCATGTCCTTATCTGCGGAGGGCTGGGCGGTGTCATGGAGGCCGCGAGCAAGGGGGCCTGTCTGGCCGGAGGACAAGCAATCGGAATTCTGCCCGGGCCCGATCCCCGCCAGGCCAATCCCTACGTCACCTGCAGGATAGCCACCAATATGGCGGAAATGCGCAATTATCTGGTCGTCCTCAATGGAGAGGCGACTATTGCCGTTTCCGGCGGGTACGGCACCCTGTCCGAGATAGCTCTGGCCAGAAAGCTGGGCCGCAAGGTCATCCTATTGGGAGGTTGGGAGAACCTTCCCGGCATTGTCCGGGCCTACAGCCCCAGAGAAGCAGTGGAGTCCGCGGAAACGGCCTGACCAAGTCCCATAAAGATGCAACTGCAAAAATTTTAAATCAAGCAACAGCTTTTGATTAAAGTGCTTTAACTCTTTGATTTTAGTTCTCTGTCTTCTTTCGTCTATCCTTTGCGTCTGCAAAAAACTTTTTGCAGACGCATCCATCAGGGGGATCGCTGTATGGATAAATTGTGGGCGCCATGGCGCATGGAGTATATCCTGGGTCCCAAGCCTGAGGAATGCGTTTTCTGCCTGCCTTCATCCCGGGAAGAGGACCGGGAGCGCCTGGTCCTCTTCCGTGGACAGCACAATTTTGTCATCATGAACAAATTCCCCTACAATAATGGACATCTAATGGTGGCTCCCTATCGTCACGCCTACTGCCCTACAGAGCTGGAGCCCTTCGAGAGCCACGAGATGATGGATCTGCTGCAACGAAGCGCTTTTATTATATGGCAGGCCTTCAACCCGGACGGAATAAACATGGGGCTGAATGTGGGCGAAGCCGCCGGAGCGGGAATAGAGGAGCATATTCATTTTCATCTCTTGCCGCGCTGGACCGGAGACCATTCCTTCCTGGCGGTTTTCGGTGGCACAATGGTAATACCGGAGGATCTCAGCTCGGCGTACAACAAGCTCAAGCCCTGGTTCGAGGCCATCCATCAATCCTAAAGGAGAACTAGCTATGCGTTACGTCAAAGTGCTTGTGGTCATCCTGCTAATTGTATTCGGAATCACCTTTTTCATCCAGAATTCGGAACTTTTCACCGCCTCGATATCCGTTCGCTTCCAGCTCTGGGAATGGGGAGGCCGCTCCGAGCCGCTCCCCTTCTATCTGCTTCTTTTGCTGGCCTTCCTCGTGGGAGCACTTATCACCTTTCTCTACCTGCTCGCGGACAAGATCAAGCTGCACAGAGAGCTAAAGTCCAAGAAGAACCGGGTCGCCAGCCTGGAACAGGAGCTTAGCTCCCTGCGCAATATGAGCCTGGAGGAACGACAGCGTCAGGACAACGGCTACTGATCTGCGGCTGGCCAGCAGTGGATCGGTTTGTCAGTGACTCGATGAACAGCAGATGGTATGGGAAAATCGCAGCGTCGGGGACCGAACAGTCTACCCTGAAAGGTCACCCGAACAGGCGCCGGTTCGCGGTAACTTACCACCCATAACCGGAAACAGCTATAGGCCCATACGCCTGTTTAGCGCACGGTTCAGCTCCAAATGATAATCAAGGCCCTACAATCAATTGGCTCGCGCCTGGCATCCCTCCGCGGGAACCGCTTTCCGCAGACCCTTGCTTCCTACAGGCAGGGACGCCCTATCTCCTATGCAGACACTCGCATGGCCATCGAGGAGCTGAACCAGTTGGCCAAGCACCATCCCCAGGCGGTGGAAGTCTTTCTGGCCCTGGGCAATCTGCACCGAGCTCAAGGGGACCTGGAGCGAGCCATACGTATCCGCAAAACCCTGCTGGCCAGACCGGATCTGGAGCCCCACTACAAGGGCAAGGCCTTGTACGAGCTGGGCTTGGATTATCGCCGGTCAGGATTTTTGGACCGCGCGGGAGAGTCCTTGGCACAGGCAAGACAGCTCTTGGGAGACGATCCGGTCCTTCTGGAGGAGATGGCCAAGCTGGCCGCTTCCGAAGGATCCTTTGCCCTGGCTGCGGAATACTATGAAGTCCTGGGCTACACCCTGGCCCAGGCCCATTATCTGGTGCGTCAAGCCCAATCGGACACCGCGGACAGCGGAGTGGTTACCGACAAGCGCCTCCTGAGAAAGGCGATCAAGATATACCCTCCGGCAGTGGAGGCCTGGTTGGAAATCCTCATCCGGGACTGCAGCCTGGCCGCATGGTCCGACCTGGCCTCGGATTATCGCCAGGCCCTGAACAAAGTGGATCCCAGCCTGCACTTCGTCCTGCTTGAGGGCCTTATCCGCTATCTGGTAAATCTGAAGGAGGAAAACGAGATCTTCACTCCGGACCTGGCCCCGGAACCAGCCCGGGTCCTGCTACAGGTGCTTTCCAAGCGAGAGCCGGATGCTATTCTTTCCTATTACGCAGCCTGGCTCGCATTGCAGAGAGAGGACAGGGAGCAGGCAATCCAGTGGCTGGACAGGAGCCTGGAGATGGACCCCAACTTCTGGCCCTCACGTGTGGAGCTCATTTCCCTGTCCGCCCATAAGGAGGACCACTCCCTGGAATTCAAGGCCCATCTGGACTACCTCATCCGCGGCTGCCGTAGACAGCGACGCTTCATCTGTCGCGCCTGCGGCCTTACCCGGGAACAGATATTCTTTCTCTGCTCCCGCTGCCACAGCTGGCACTCCATCGCCTTCGTCAAGAGCTGACAGCAACCTTCATTTGCAGTTACCGGTCAAAACTTCCAATCTTCTACTGTCGACAATTTGCATGAGCACCAAGCAGCAAAAACTTACTCCCATGCTGGAGCAGTATCTGCGTATTAAGCAGGACTACCCGGATGCCCTGCTCTTTTTTCGCATGGGGGACTTCTACGAGCTGTTCTTTGAAGACGCCCGCATCGCGGCCAGGGAATTGCAGATCGTCCTCACCTCGCGCAACAAGGAGGAGGAAGAACAGATTCCCATGGCCGGAGTACCCCATCATTCCGTGGAAGAA
>CAYSPQ010000028.1:0-11157 GCA_964432965.1 uncultured Desulfohalobiaceae bacterium | reverse complement strand
GTTGACATAATTTTCCAGAAGCTCCTTTCTGGCTCCGGGCCTGGCACCGGAAAGACTGTCCGAGGCCTGCACCAGAATGGCCAGGATGGACTGGGCCTGCACATCCTCGTGGTGGGCCTCGATTGCATGAACTATATCCTTGGATTCTCCGTGCTTCTTGGCCAGATTGGCCCCGATTGTGGCATGCGGTCCTTCCACGTCGTGATCCACCGCCTTGCCCACGTCATGGAGCAGGCCAGCCCGCTTGGCCTTCTTGAAGTCCATTTTAAGCTCGGCAGCCATTATGCCGCACAAAAAGGCAACTTCCAGGGAATGATCCAACACGTTCTGGGAGAAGCTGGTGCGATAGTTCAAATGCCCCAAGAGACGGATCATCTCCGAGTGGATGCCGTGCACTCCCACATCGAAGGTGACCTTCTCCCCAATCTCCCTCAGCTTGACCTCCATCTCCTTTTCCACCTTTTCGGCCACATCCTCTATTCTGGCCGGATGAATCCGGCCATCGGTTATCAGCCTCTCCAGCACCTGCTTGGCCTTGGCCCGGCGCAGGGGGCTATAGGCGGAGAGAATAACCGTCTGCGGTGTGTCGTCTATTATCAGGTCCACTCCGGTCGCGGACTCGAAAGATCGTATGTTGCGCCCTTCCCGGCCTATTATGCGCCCCTTCATCTCGTCGCTGGGCAATTCCACGGCTGCCACGGTTTGATCCGAGACGTAATCCCCGGCGTAGCGCTGTATGGCGTCCGCCAAAACCTCCTTGGCCTTGCGGTCGGCGGTTTCCCTGGCCTCGCTCTCGATCTGCCGGATACGCTTGGCTGACTCGTGCCTGACCTCGCTCTCCAGATCGGACAAAAGCCTCTCCTTGGCCTGCTCCCGGGTGAGTCCGGAAATCTCCTGCAATTTGCTGTCCTGCTGCCGTATCTTCTCCTCCAGTTCTCGCTGCTTGTTCTGGATTTCCTCTTCCCTGTCCGAGAGGCGATTCTCCATTTCCTTCAGCTCGCTCTCCTTTCGGTTGATCTGCTCCTGCTTGGACTCCACCCGCTCTTCCTTGTTCTGCAGCCTGTCCTCCTGCTTTTTCAGCTTGTTTTCGCGTTCCTTGAACTCGTTCTCCATCTCCTTTTTCTGCTGGGCCATCTCGTCCTTGGCCTGCAACAGATACTCCTTCTTTTTTGCTTCCGCCTCCTTGGTGGCATCGTTCAGTATCTGGTTGGCCCGGGAGTTCGCGTCGCGCACCTTTCTTCTAGCTATCAGCCAATATCCGCCATATCCTATTCCGATCCCCACCAGAAAGAGGAGCAAGCCTAACAAATACATCTGCATATGATAATCTCCTTGTGCTTCGAAATGTAACCGGAGTTGCTGAATTGGAAAAAGAAGCGGAGCTAGCTTGCATCCCGAAATGGGGCTTTCCGGATGGCAGCTAGCTGCAGCCTTGTGTCCAGAACTGGGTTAAGACTTGAATATAGGGGGAGTCAGGGAGGCTGGAGCATATCGGGGATCGACACGCTCTGCAAGGGGCTTTTTGCGCTTAAGGCAAGCAGATGGGCTCTGCGCGAGGAGAAATTTATGAAGCCCCGGGAGTCCGTGTTGCGGTCTAATTTGAACCTGGTCTAACCAGGTGGGTGCCGCATGTAACCATCAGGCTTCCCAGTCCGGGCTGGGCATGCTCAACAGGTTACAGTCAGCAGCTCCCGTTTTTATGAGTGTTGGCTCAAAAAAGGCTCCGGCAATCACGTGACTCCCAGGGTCATTCCTGTACTGAATTAACCGAGTCTATCGTTTCCAGAAGCTGGCTCAACTTACGGGAACAGTCCTGCAGTTCCTGCCTGGCCTGCAGATACTCGTCAGCCAGCCTCAGGGCTACCAGAATGAGCAGCTTCTCGTTGTTCAAGCGAGTGCCGTGGGTGTTCAGCTGGTCGAATGCTTGCTTAACGAGTTGCTCGGCATCCCTTACTCGGGCCTCGTCTGCATTGGTCCTGAAGGAGACCTCTTGCCCCAGAATGGATATTTGATACACATGCATCTATTCCAGAATATCGGCCTCATCGATTTTTTGCAAGAGGTCATCCAGCTTTTGGGACACCATCTGCTTGGTTTCCCTTTCCTGCTCCAGCTCCCTCTTCAACTCCCGATTTTCTTCCTCCAGCGATTGAACCTTGCTCACCAGAGTATGAATTTTTTGTTCCAGTTTGTCCAGTACTTCCATGGTTGTGCTCTTTATTTTACACCCCGGATAGAGAGAGTCCTTGCCAGGAAACCCAGCTTATTGTCGTTGTCTTTCCTGGAAGCGGTATTAGCCCTTCTTCGGTCCCTTCCTTTCCAGATTCTTCTGCTTGGAGCGATCCACGGCCAAGGAGTTCGCGGGAACATTCTTGGTTATCGTGGAGCCAGCTCCCACCACTGCATAATCCCCGATCTCCACCGGAGCCACTAGTGAGGCATTGCTGCCGATAAAGGCGTCCCTGCCTATAACCGTGCGGTGGTTTTTACTCCCGTCGAAGTTGCAGGTAATGCATCCGGCGCCAATGTTAGCGCCAGATCCAACTTCCGCATCTCCTATATAGGCAAGATGGTTGGCCTTGCTCCCCGGGCCGAGAGTGGCCTTTTTCACCTCCACGTAATTGCCCACCTTGCTGCCCTCCTGCAGAATCGCTCCGGAGCGCAGCCTGGCATAGGGGCCGGCCTCCGTCCTATCCTGCAGCTCGGCTCCCTCCAGGTGGGAAAACCCCCTGATCCAGGCCTCTCGCCCTATGTAAGCATCCCTAACGTGCACATGGGACTCAATCAGGCTGCCCCGGCCGACTCGGCTGGAGCCGTAGATTTCCGACGGCCCCACGATCTCGGCCCCGGCTTCCATTTCCACCCTGGGGCCGATGGTGATCTGCTCCGGATTACGCAGGATCACCCCCTGCTCCAGCCAGTACTGCACTATGCGCTGGCGGAGAATGTTCTCGTTGCGCACCAGCTCGCTTGGAGAATTGGCTCCCAGGAGGCTCTCTCCGGCCCCCTCTGCATATACCGCCTCCACCAGGGCCTCATCCCTCGAGGCCAGATCGATCAATTGGGGCAGATAGTACTCCCCTTGAGCATTGTCCCGGTCCAGGGCCCGTAGATATGGGGCCATGCTATCCAGGCGCAGGCAGTAGATGCCTGTATTCACCTCTTTTATCTGCCGCTGCGAGGCTTCTAGGTCCCTGTCCTCCACCACGCCTTCTACTCGACCGCTTTCCCCTCTGAGTACGCGTCCGTATCCAGAAGGATCGGCCAGGTGCATGGTGAGAAAGGCCAAATCCGCCTGACGATCCTGGGTTTCCTGGATCAGATGGCTCAACGGCTCCGGGGTGAGAAGGGGGATATCCCCGCTTACCACCAGACAGTAGGAGAAACCTTGCTCGCTGAGCTGGGGGTGGGCGCACTGCAGCGCATGACCAGTCCCCAGCTGCTGCTCCTGCCAAATATATCCTCCAGGGCTGTCGGGGAAGGCCTGCTGGATCTGCTCTCCCTTGTATCCCACCACGGTGAATACCCGGGAGGGATCCAGCACCCAGGACAGGGCCTGGTAGACATAGTAAAGCATGGGTTCACCCAAGAGGCTCATCAAAACCTTGGGCCGGTGGGAACCCATCCGCTTGCCCCGGCCTCCGGCCAGGACAAGCCCGGCAACAGAGGTCCGTTCTTGCTGCTCGTATATAGTCATAGGTCCATTTTACTCCGGGCATTAACAGGCCTACTATAAAAACTGGCCGGAAAATCTCCCTTTTTTCTCCTACTTGTCTGCATTTGCCTTGTCAACGCTTCGCTCCATCCCCGGATTTGCGCCGGGCTTTTCCCGGCACGGAACCCAACCCCTGTAGGAACCTCGGGATGAGCGCAGCTATCGACGATCCCGGAAAGTTGGTTTGCCCGGGGATTCAATAAATACCAGTTCATACTCCAGAAATCCCCGGCTACCTTCTACGGGCTCCGGTCACCCACTCGATCTCCCTGGGTGTCAGAAGCGGGGCCTGCAGCCTTTGCACCTCCACGCTTCCGCCGATAAGCATGTCCCCGTGCCCCACCAGGCGCTCCGCTCCGGACTCGTCCAATATAACCCTGCTGTTGGAAGCGGTGGTTACTTTCAGGGCGGCCTTGAGCTGCAGGTTGGCTCTGATTGCGGGGGTAACTGTCTTGGAGTCCGGCCTCTGAGTGGAAAGTATCAAATGCACTCCAGCCGCCCTGCCCTTCTGGCCCAGGCGCTGCACATAACCTTCCAGTTGCTCCCTGTTTTCCTTGTTTTGGGTCAGGTCCGCATATTCATCTATGAGCACCACATGGTGAGGCAGCACCTGGTGTCTTTGGTTGTACCCGTCCAGATCCGCTTCTCCATGTCTTTGCAGGATGCGGTACCTCTCCTCCATGGTCTCCGTGAGCCGCTGCAGGACCTGTAGCGCGTCCTCCGGCTCCATGAGAACGGGCTCCTCCAGATGGGGAATATGCTGCAAATCCGTGAAGCTGACCCGTTTGGGATCGATCAGGGTAAGCCGCAGCTCCCTCGGGGTGGCGTTCAAGGCCAGCCCCACCGAGGCCGCCCGCAGGAACATACTTTTTCCGCTTCCGGCTGTTCCCCCCAACAGGATACTGGTCATGGTGGGCTCGCAAAGGTCGGCCCAGACCACATCCCCTTCAATACCCATCCCCAGGGGGAATGCCGCCCTGGAATCCGGCCTTCCGGAGGCTCCGCTCCTCCATACCTGTTCCAGAGTCAGATCTGTATAGCTCCGCCTGGGCACATCCAGGCTGACATATCCGGGCTGAGTGCGGATTATAGGCGGCACTGGAGAGCTAAGGGCCACTTGCAGATCCTCGGACTTATTCAACAGCTTGCGCACAGTGGTGCCCTTGCCCGGAAGCACCTTGTAGCGCAGAAAGCGGGGACCGGCCACGTAACCACTTGGATGAACCCCGATATTCAAGGAGCGAAGCAGCTCCACTATCTTGCTCAGCCCCTCCTCGGCCTCCGCCTCAGCGTCTTCGCGTTCAGCTGCTGCAGCATCTTCCCAGTCGGACCCGCATTGGGAGAAGTAGCTGCATTCCCGGCAAGCTTCCGCGTTGCTTGCAGCAGGCGCCACAACCGGGTCCTGGCCGGAATGCGTCTTCTTGACCTCCCGGGCGGCGCGCACTGCCTCCATGATCTCCTTTTCCGCGTCTTGCAGCTCCGAGGCGGAATACTCGGCAACAGGATCCTCGCCATCCAGACGGCAGACCATGGCCCGAACGGAGACACCGGTCATCCGTCGAATGAGCATTCCATAAAGAGCCACCTGCCGGAAGGCCTCCTGAAAACGCCGGTCTCCGCCACTCTTGAACTCCAGCAGGACTCCCTCCCCGGCTGCGGGGTCGAACACCAAAGCATCATAGCGACCGGTAAGCAGCACCGGCTCGCCGTCTCCCGGATCCGTCTCCGCCCTCAGTTCGGATTCCGGATCATGAAACATCCTGTTTACATCGTAGCCTCCCGCCCTGGACAAAAGTTCCGCAAGGAACTCGGCCCATTTCTCCACTCCCTTGCCCAGAGCCTTGGCCTGCCTGCCCCTAAGGCTCTTTCCCCTGTTACGCAGCAAAGGAAGAAAGAAGCGTTTCTCCAGGAAGGCAAGGAGAGAAGGAAGAAGATCCGTAGACTCGTTTCTCAGTATCGCCTCCATCTCCTTTTGCAGAGAGTTGTTTCCCGAGGACATGGCCTGGTGGAAGGGAGCTGCCAGCTCTCGGTGAAAAAGAGCCCCTGGTATGGGTTCGGCCTCGTTCTGTCCCTGCAGCCAGGCATCTTCCCTGCCGCTTAGGCGATACGCGAGCAGGCGTGGACAGCGGCAGGCCAGAAGCGCTTCAGATACGCTCACCCTGTGCATGAAGCCATTCCCTTTTTGCCTTGACCATGGTGCCGTCTTGCACTGGAATTAGCTCGAAGCGGTCGGAGTAGCCGGAAAGAGACTGGAGAAGCTGCCTTTCCCCGATATCTGTTCCCCTGGCTTGCATATGTTCGGACAGATCGCCGAGTTGGGCCATGAGCATGGAGCACTCCCGCAGGTACCTCAACGACGCTTCTGCCACTTTCCGGGTCTCAGCAATTCCGCCTACGCCCTTTTCCGCGGCAGCTTCACCATCCTTTTCCCTGCCCGCGATATTCCGCAAGCGGAAAAGCAGCCTATCGAACCCCCTTACCTGCAGGGAGTCTTGAAGCGAGCTCGCCATTTCCTGTAGGCTTATGGATCTGGAGCGATCATCTCCATCCTGAACTGAGACATCTCCCTCTTTGACCGCATAGGAGAGAAGGGCCAGGGCGTACCATTCCGCAGCCTCCTCCGGCTCCAGGAAAAGTGTCTGCCCGCCCTTGTTGCGGAAGGCGCCCAGCATTTCATTGGTTGCCCTCCATTTGGGAGGCTCCGGAAAGGGGCAGCGGGTGTCCCGGATATACAGCGCGAACCCCCGCGGATTATTCTCCAGGTGTTGTATCCCTCCCTTGAGGGCTGCCCGAACCGAGGCGTGATGAAGCTCAGTGTCGATTATTACCAGCCCCTCTCTTTCCTCCCCGTTCTCCTCCGCTCGGAGCCTAACTCTTAGATCCGCATATTTCTCCGTTTTTTTGGGCTTGACAACTTCCTCTGCAGCTACCCCGCTCGGTGCGGAGCTGCCCAGATAGAGCTCCAGTGCCTTGCGCATTCTCCCCCGATCGGGGGGATATCTGTCCATTTGCCTTTCCACCTCCCGGCGCTGCTGCTTGAAGGCCCGGCGGAGCTTTTCCTCGGCGCTTTCCGCCTCCGGTGGGGCCTCGCGCAGAATGCTCTTCAGCTTCTGATTGGCCTGAATTATGACTTCGCGAGGGCTGAGCCCCACGGAGAAGAGCTCGCGCATTTCACTCTCCCGGAAAGGGTACAGATCTTCCAGCTCAGACTCGCCGAAGGCGTGTCGCAGGCGTTCCCGGACCAGAGCCACGGCCTGATCCGGAGTGCAGGGCAACAGCTCGAAGGTATTGGCCTCCAGGCGGCTGACCACATGCTGATTCAGACTCTGTCGAAAATTTTCCTCCCACTGCATCCAGCGCACGAAGACCACGGGAAGCACAGACTTGACCGAATCCACCAGGAACTCCAGCATCCTGCCCAGAGAACTTATCTGTTCTCGTGTCTCCAGGTTTTCCAGCCTGTCGAAGCAGACCAGAAGAGGGATTCGGTATCTGGCCAAAAGGTCTCCCAGACAGAACAGGACATCCCTGGCTTCCTGCTCCAGGGCTGCTGGGCTCTTGTCGCTCCTGCCGGCCACACCCAGAAGGGCGGCGTCTTCCTCGTCCAGGGCCGTGCCCTTGAGCCAGCTCAAGGCCACAGGTCTGCGATCCGGATCCAAGCAGGCGAACAGCACCCGGGCCATTTCCTTGGGCATGTTCTGGAAAAAGCGGCGCAAGAAGGCTACACCCTTGTGCTCGAGAGTCCTCAATCTCTCCCGGCTCAGGGAAAAGAGGCGGGCTGGGCTTTCCCGGAGCCTCTTAAGGACACCTTTCGATTTCTCGCTGCTTGCCAACTCCGGGATTGCGTCCAGGGTGAGTATCCTGCACAGCAGCAAGTCCAAGGCGGAAAGCCTGTTTTCCTGATCCAGGGGACGGCATAGATTGAGCACTATCTCCCGCAAAAGATAGCGGAAGGTCTGTTCCGGATCCTCAATGGGTTGCACATAGGCGAAGACAAAGAGGTCCTCCCCTTGCCTGCCCAATTCCAATAGACGACTTATCAAATGGGTCTTGCCGCTACCCACTTCTCCCAGAACCAACCCTGCGCAATTCAGGGCCGGGTTGTCCGCCTTTTCCCGCAGGAGGGCCTGCAGGCCCTGATAAGGCTCCAGATTGATGGACTCCACATCCGGATAGGCGGAATCCCAGGGGTCGCCTGCACTGGAGGAGACGAAGGGATTTTTCGCGGAGAGTATTCGGAGCCTGTCTTCCCGTTCCATCACTTCCTGCTCCAGGTCAATCCTATATAGAGCCTGCCCTTCTCGTCCTGGTAGGAATTGTCTATTTCCTGCCGGGTCATGCCGGAGGGATCACCTCCGTGCAGCTGCACCTGGAAATCCCGGCGCAGCTCCTCCAGGACACTGTCGAAGCGAGCTCTGGGCCACTGCAGAAATTCCCTCATCTTGTGGATGCGCACCAGCCTCCTGCCCTGGCTCACGGCATCGTATGCCCTGCGGAAGGACTCGCGATCCTGCTCTGTGGGGGAATGCGACTCCGCCTCAGACTCCATTGCCCCTGATGCTTGAACAGCTGGGGCTATCCTGGCCTTGTGCTCCTTGTTCAGGTTACAAGCCAGTCTGCCTTCCCGCAGCAGCCTATTTAGGGCAGCTAGGAAATCCTCGTTCTTCAAGGGCAGCTTCTGTTTCAGCTGTTTGGAGGTAAGCCCCGGTTTTCTCCTTGCTTCCCGCAGCACAAGATCCTCATCTGAGACATCCCGGCAGATGCATACGCTTCGGGGACCTCTCCGAATGCCGAGCCCCTCCCCCAGAAACGGCTTGATCGCTTCCACTAGCTCCCTTGTCCTGCCCTTGGCGGGAATGCTCAGCTTTTTTCGCAATCCGGAAGGAAGAGAGCCCGAGAACTGAATCACGGTAAGACAGTCCCTGCCCGCCCTCTCCAGTTGCTTCTCCGCGCTTTGTCGCAATTCATCCCGGATCTCACTCATAACCTCATCCCTACTCCACGCATTGATAGAGCACATCCACCCTGTAGCGCATGCAGCCCTCTTCCGAATGCGGCTGGATGCATTCCCTGTTGATTATATCGAATCTTTCCGCTTGACTATATCCCCAATTCTGGCATCTATGCGCCGCTCTCCTCTCCGCTTCCTTCCAATCCACCTCAGTAGGCAAGGCGGGGCTATAGTCGAAGGTCAGCTCCACTGTGCCGTGGGCGCGGCTTCCGCTGGCAGCCTGTGGAATCCTTTTTTCCACACACCCGTAAGTCAACAGACAACACAAAATGAGAACAGAGCCCAATACCAGCTTATGTCTCATGCCTCTTTTCTCTCCAGCCCAAGCTTTCCGGTGCTACATAGACCTCAGGTGGACTCTCCTGGATTATCTCGGACCCACATGCAGAATCAATCTCCTAGTCTGTTTAACCGACCGCAAGATTCGGCTGATCCTGAACAAAGACACTAGCAGTCACAATCCGTTTCTTTTCAAGAACCTGCCCAGTTCACTGGGCCTTTTATTCCCCAGCCCCACCTCGTTCAGCCTACGATTGAGCTCCTTGGTGCTTATATCCGGATAGCGGGACCTGATCTCCCTGATCTTTTCTATCTTCTGTCGAACCCCCTTGGCAACCGGCGCTTTCCTTTCCTCTCCCCGGATCTTTTTCCCCTCTTGCCCCACCTCCTCCACTTGCCCGGAAAGGCAATTGTCGATCACATTAGCTATCACCATCTCCCCAAGGCTTTCCTTGACCTCCTGCTTCATCTCTCGCCCGATGCTCACTTTGCTTGCATCATTTGATTCAATTAAATCATTTATTTTTTGTATTACATAAAAATATTCATAAAGTTGATTCACAAACAAAGTTAAATCAAAATTAGCCAATTTCTGGGGGACCCTGACAGTCTTGAGCTTCTTCTTGCTCGCCTTCTTAGGCCTGCCTCTGCTGGTCATCACGTAGTTCTTATTTTATAATTTTTGTAACACAAAAAATGTTACTTATAAGAGCACATAAACGAAAATAATAAACTACCCAAGAAGGAAAAAAATGTCAATATGCATAAGTGTTCAGGATTAGAAGGACTGTGCGGGGCCAGCTGACATACTGAAAATGATGCATCTGCAAAAACTGGAAGGTGATCTTTACTTTTCAGAAGAATGATCTTAACTAGTTGATTTTTCTGCCTGCCCCGCCTGCCCCGTGCATTCTCTTCCAATACACCGGGGTGAAACCTTGTCTTTGTTTCACTGGGGTCACTCGTCCTCTGTCTCCTGTCATCTGCGCCTGCAAAAAAGACTCTTTGCAGGCGCATCTGAAAATGGGTGATCCTTCACTGGGGGTAGTATCACAACCAGCTTTTTTCTTTTCTGGAACAAGGAACAAGGGGATCATTTGCCCCACTTTTCGGCCAATCTCTGCAAAAGTGAGCTGTCGTCGCTCATGATCCCGTCCACTCCCCTACGGAGGAGCTCCTCCGCCTGCTGGGCATGGTTCACGGTCCAGACGTGCACTTCCACTCCCAAGGAGTGTGCGGCTTGTACAACCTCGGGGGTAGCCAGCTCCCGCTCCTGCAGCTCGGGAGGTATTTGCAGGGCTTCCCCTGGCGGGCTATAAACGGAAAAATCGCCCCCGTCCTGGGCAGGCTGGATAAGATCCCTGGCCTCGAAATACCCGAAGTTTGTATAAATATCTGGTGCCCGGCTCCTCAGAGCCTGGATTATCTCGTCCGCGTGGCTGGCCAGAAGGACCCTGTTCCGGCAGTCCAATTCATACAGCAGATCGATCGTGCGCTTCAGGATATCCACGCCTGCCTGCTTTATCTCGATGTTGAAGAGGCTCTCGGGAAAGGCCTGCAGAACCTCCTTCAAGGCAGGTATCCGCAATCCCTTCCCGGCAAAGGGTCTTTGTCCACGAGAGTCCACAAAGCCCCAACCGGGATCCAGGCTGCGCAACCGGGCAAAACCGGTTTGGGTAATATCGAGGTCCCTGCCGCAAGTCCTGGATGTATAGCGATCGTGGTGCACTACGATCTCCTGGTCCAGGCTCATCCAGACATCCATCTCCAAATAGGCTATCCCCTTCTGGGCTGCCGCTTCAAATGCTGGCAGAGTGTTCTCCGGGTAGCTGAGGCTGTCCCCCCTGTGGGCAAAAAATCGCGGAGGTCTGCCGTCAAAGAAATCGATGCCCCTGCCCTGTTGTCTGTCTCTCATATTCTCTTCCCTTTATCGGTTGCCGATACACATTGTTTTTCCTATAATTGCAGTTCTGGTGACTTGTCCAGTGTGCCTGGTCGATTACACTATATTAGGCGCAGATCATTCAATACATTCCCTGTTTGCCACAATTGAGACAGGACAAGAAAATGTTTGTCCCACAATATTGACTCCTGGTTGATTCGAATACTCGCCCCAAAAGCCTATGCCGCGAAACTCCGCTACCATTGTGCA
>CAYSPQ010000027.1:0-11331 GCA_964432965.1 uncultured Desulfohalobiaceae bacterium | reverse complement strand
CTGGTCACAGCCGCCACTTTGCGGCGCATCCGCAAGTATGCCATATTGTGCATTTTTGGGGGCTCCGCCCTTTTAACCCCGCCGGACCTTTTTACTCAGGCCTTCATGGCCTTGCCGGTCATTCTCCTCTACGAGGCCAGTATCTGGATAGCAGTTGTATTCGGAAGGCGCGAGGCCAAGGAGGAAGCAGACTCCGAAGCCGGAGCGGATACGGGTTAAGGCATTTCCATGATGGATTTCTTGGCTATTATCTTTGCGTGCAGCGGATCTGCCCCACAAAGGAACCTGGAGGGAATTGTCCTAAATCCATCGAGTTAACGAAAAGGATGCTCCGACCAGAATTGTCGGTTAGTTGAAGTCTAAAGACCTGACAGGAAAGATATATGGAATTTATGGGGAAAATGGATCTTGCTAGCTTGTCAAAACTCGTTCCGGGCTGGTTATGTCGGGCTCCGTCCGGGCAGGAAGGTTAATAGAGGATCTTTGTATGGTTCCGGAAAAAGCAGAATACAGCAGAAAAACCAGGGAAACCGAGGTTGAAGTGAGCCTGAATATTCGGGGCACCGGAGAGATCCAAGTGGCTACAGGCCTGGGCTCACTGGATCATATGCTGAACCTTCTGGCCTTCTGGGCAGGCTTTGATTTGAAGTTGAGTGCCAGTGGCGACCTTTATGTGGATGCCCATCATACCGTGGAAGACGTGGGGCTATGTCTGGGGGCCGCACTCAAAAAAGCCCTGGGAGACAAGGAGGGGCTTTTCCGCGTGGGCTGGGCCAAGATCCCCATGGATGAGGCCTTGGTAGATGCTGCTCTGGATATTTCCGGACGCCCTTGCCTGGTGTACAGGGAGAATATTCTACCGGAGATTGTGCTTGGAGAGGAAAAGGATGTATGGCGGGAGTTTTTCAAGTCCCTGGTAAATCAGGCGGGAATGAATCTGCATTTGCACTTTGTTTGCGGGGAAAACGCTCATCATCTTTTAGAGTCAGCTTTTAAGGGAACAGGGTTTTCGCTGAGGCAGGCATCCACTTTCAGCGGATCCGGGGTGCACAGCACTAAGGGGGTCCTGTGAAAAGTTCATCCCAAAGGCTCCAAGAAAAAGAGCACTTTTCCCGAAAGAAAGGTCGCAAGGGGAATGCCCCAATAATAGCGTCTCTGTGTGCGTTGCTTTTGGCAACTTCCGTCCTGACTGTGGCTTGCGCACCAGTCAGACAAGAGATCCCCCAGGAGTATGCCACCGGCTTGGCTGTGGCTCCTTTCAGTCAGCCGGAGGAAGAGTGGATATTGCTCAAGGGGGAGCTGCCTGCGGACACGGAAAGAGCCTCGGCCGAGACCATGCGGGAATTGACAGAGAGCTTGAAGGCAGGCTTAAGGGAAAAGGGAGCGAAGCTGGTTTCCGATCCGGAGGAGATATCCAGGTGCAAAGAAAAAGTATTGGAGAGGATAACTCCGGATAAAGGCAAGACCCTTGACTACTGGTCCGAGGTGGGCTTGTGCGCGGAAGCGGATTATTTGCTGGTGCCGCAGATCCTGTCCTGGAGGGAAAGGGTGGGAACGAGCTGGGGGGTGCAGAAATCAGCCAAGGTGCATATGCGCATGGAGCTGATCGACGCGCAGAATAAAGAACTCGTAGGCAGCTTTGGTTTTCGGAAGGAGCAGGTCTCCTTGACCAGAGATCTGCTTCAGATCAGGACTTTTATTCGTTTAGGTGGCAGATGGGTTACCGCCCAGGAACTGACGGAGTTGGGTGTAGACAGGGGCCTGAGGGAATTGGGACTATGATGCTTATACCTGCTGTGGATATCAAAGAGGGAAAGTGTGTTCGGCTCAAGCAGGGCAAGGCGGATGAGGTAACCGTCTACGGCAGCGATCCGGTGGAGATGGCCTGCCACTGGGCCAGGCAGGGAGCCCGCTTGCTGCATGTAGTGGATCTGGACGGGGCCTTTGAGGGAATCCCTGCAAACTATCGGTTGATAGGAGAAATTTGCAGGAAGGCTAGTGTGCCAGTCCAGCTTGGCGGTGGGATCCGGGATGAGGAAACAGCAAAGAATTATTTCCAGGCGGGAGTGCAGTATCTTGTGGTGGGAACCCTGGCCATGGAGAACCCTCAAGCCCTTTCCCGGATTTGTCACAGCTTTCCAGGTAGAGTTGGTGTATCCCTGGATGCAGAGAACGGACAATTGAAAAGCAAGGGATGGGTTCAGGATACCGGACTTACTGTGTTCGACTTGTTGCCCAGACTCAAGGAGATGGGCGCTTCCTTCCTTGTCTACACAGATATTAGCAGGGACGGTATGCAGACCGGGGTGGACTGCTTGAGTGTAGAAGCCATCCTGGAGCAAAGCGAACTTCCCTTGATCTTGGCAGGCGGTATAGAATCCCTGGAGCAAGTTCGTGAATTGTATCCGCTGAAACAAAAGGGGCTGTGCGGAATCATTAGCGGGCGGGCCATCTATACCGGAAGCCTGGATTTTCGCCAGGCAGTTATATGGCTTCAAGAGCAGGAAAGGGCAAGTGGTGGCTACACCTAAAGAGTGCTACATAAGTCTGGTGGACTATCTACGGGGATGTCTCCAATGCGGGAGGAGAGGTGGCTGCAAGGACTGAGAACTGGATTGAATCCGATTAGCTGGGCCTATTCCGCGGTCATGCGACTACGGGCCGCTTCCTACGGCAGTATTTTGCCAGATTGGAGACCCCCAGCTCCATGTATTTCCGTGGGCAATATAAGCAGCGGAGGTAGCGGAAAAACACCTCTGGCAGAGTGGATCCTGGGTTGCGCGCTAAGACAGGGTTTAATGCCGGCCCTGCTTACCCGCGGTTATCGTGCTCGCCCGCCGCGCCTTCCCTATCTGGTACGTCCGCACAGCCCTGTAATAGAAGCCGGAGATGAGCCGCTTATGCTGTCCCGCTCTTGCAGTGGGGCCCTGATAGTGGTGGATTCTCGTAGGGACAGGGCTGGGGAGTGGGTTTGGCAACGTTACACCCCGGATCTTTTTGTCCTGGACGACGGAATGCAACATTTGCGGGTCAGAAGAGACCTGGATCTGGTCCTTCTGACGGAACGAGACATCACTCGCGATTGGAACGCAGTGCTTCCCTCCGGGCCTTGGCGTGAGGGTGCAGGGGCCTTGGATCGGGCGGACGCATACGTGCTCTACTCTTCCCCACAAAGGTTCAAGTCCCTGGTGTCGCATCTCTTATCCAAGACGGGATCACCGGGTAGGCCCATCTTTTCCATTTATCCGGAGGCAAGGGGACTAAAGGGGTTGGACGGCTACAGCAGGACGCTCCCTCAAGGCGAGACATATCTTTTGCTTAGCGCGGTTGCCGAACCGGCACGGATTCACAGTACAGCCACCCAACTCATCGGGTATCCTCCCAGCAGACACTTTGTCTTTGCCGATCACCACCTCTTTACCAGAAATGACTGGGACAGGATAAAAAGGGCAGCCGATTCTTGGAATTGCAAGGCGATCGTCTGCACCCCCAAGGATGGTGTCAAACTGAGCTGGGTGGATGATTCCAGAATTTGCCTTATAGATTGGCAGTTGCGTTTTGGACCGGTATCCAACACTGAAAGCGATTTTGCAGACTGGTTGGGGAACAGACTAAAGAGAGAGCGGCAGGAAAGGGGATTGTCTACGCAGTAATGAATCCACCCCCAAATGTGATGGATTGCATTCCTAGGCGGACCCGTCGTTGTTCGCGGTTTGTTGGGCCCCTTGCCACAGCTCCCCTAGGGAAACGTTCCACAATTCCTTGTCCCAATACAGGGTAATAATAGTGTCCTGCATGTTCCTCATACGATCAAGCGGAATTCCCCCAGGCAAGTCCCATTGCAGCTGTGGTGCGTGAGCCTGAATCAGACAGGCACAGCCTAGAATAAAAGGAGATTCTTCCCGGTAAATGGCCTCTTCCAGGTAAGAGGCAAAGGGGTTGAGCAGCTCCGGCCTGACTTGGGACAGCCGGGCAATACCCCAGTAAGCTCCTTCCCTCAGCTGCAGGCAGTCCAGAAAGTTATCCGCCTCTCGCAACTGCAAGACATAGGATATCAGGATCTGATGGTATTCTTGGGCTAGAGTCGAGTGCCGAGCCATTATTTCCCCCAGTGCTTCCGGGGCGCCCCAGCCTATACCGCCTGATTCCTCGTTCAGGTTCCAGGTCAGGCGCCTCATGACCACTCTGCATCTTTCCAAGCCATCGGTTTGCGCCAAGCGGGTTACGGCCAAGCCAAAACAGCTAACAGCATGCCAGCGTATCTCCGGTTTAAGGGAATAAAGGGCGGAAAACAAGGGAGAGATAATTTGTCGAGAAGGCAGGTAATGCAATAGACGCTTGAATTGCTCTTCCCAGTCGGGACTGGCAAGGAAGTGGACGATGGCCTTCTTGTTTTGCCTGAAATCGCTCATTTTTCCGACTGGGAATTGTTTAACAAATCCCGGCTCCGCAGGGTGCAGAGCCGGGAGCGTGCTTTTATTCAGGGCTGAAGTCGTCTTTTCCAGCGCCGCAAACGGGACAGGTCCAATCCTCCGGAAGGTTTTCGAAGGCAGTCCCCGGGGAAACGCCGCTGTCCGGGTCTCCCTGTTCAGGATCGTAAATGTAGCCGCATACGTTGCAAACCCAGCGTTGCATGATAGAGCTCCTTTTGGATTTAGTGTTTGCCCATTTTTTCGACTAGCAGGAATCTAGCTCTCTGCTTGCCAGAGCCCGTGTATGTTACAGTATTCCCTGGCGGTGATCTGGGAGGCTTGAATACAGAACTCCGCTACCGGCTCCTGCCCGGGCTGAAGAAAGGCTGTGTAACTCTTGCCGTCGGCAAGGAGCTCAATCCATTCTATATAGTGTTTTTCCTCCATGGGATGAGGTGTAGAGCCAACGCTTACCTTGAACCCCTGTTCTGTTTTCTCGATCACCGGTACATGTTTTTCCTTGGAAGCATCCACCGTCCCCGGCTCCATTAGTTGCATGGACTGGCCGCAACAGACCAGTTCGCCCTTTCCGCCGTGTACGACCTCGACAATATTTCCGCACACATTGCATTTGTAGATCTGCAAAAGTTCGGCCATAGTTGAACTCCTTTTTGGATGTTGGGGGTTGAGGGCTTGAACTGCTTTTGTCAGCCTTCTCTCTTTGTCTCCTCGCCAAGCACGGATCCTGGGGTTGCTTTTCAGGCCAAATCTGCAGCTTGGTGAGAAAAGCCCCGATTATTGTATACTTTAAATTTTAGATAATAATTATTCTCATTGTCAATCTATTCCTGCGTAAAAAAATATCTGCGCATGGATATGCTGAACACCAGACCGAGCATGATGAAGTTTATCAATGTGGAGGTTCCGCCGTAACTGAAAAAGGGTAAGGGGATGCCCACAACCGGCATAAGGCCTAGCACCATGCTCAAGTTGACAAGGATTTGCCAAAAGAAGGAAAAGAAAACCCCGCAAGCCAGGAATGCTCCAAAGGGATCCTTGGCGGTTCCGGCCACCAGGGCTATTTGATAAAGGAATAGGCAAAACAGGGAAATCAGGATGAAGCTTCCTACAAACCCCCATTCCTCACCGTATATGGAGAAAACAAAATCAGTGTGCTTGGAAGGAAGAAAACGCATCTGTCCTTGTGTTCCCTCCAAAAAACCCTTGCCCCAAAATTGTCCAGAACCCACGGCAATTTGCGATTGAATCGCCGTATAGCCTGAGCCCAGGGGTTCTTGTTCCGGCTGAATAAAGGAATAAACCCGTTCCTTCTTATAATCCTCGAGCGCGAACCAAGCACCTGGGGCCAGCATGGGAATTATTATGAGCAGGGTGAGAAGAACGCGCCTGTCTATTCCCTTGAACAGGACAATACCCCCCGCAACCATGAGGATGAGCAAAGCCGAGCCCAGATCCGGCTGCATCAGGACTAGGGTGGCCGGGAGACCGGCCAGCAATAGAATCTTGCCTAGCTCCTTCCATCCTACCGGACCGGCGATTCTGGACAAGAAAGCGGCACAAAGGAGGATTACGCTCATTTCTGCCAGCTTGGAGGGTTGAAAATTGATATAGCCGAGGTCGATCCAGCGAGTGGCTCCGGATACAGTAGTTCCTAAGAAAAGGACATAGACCAGGAGGGCAAGACTTAATCCGTAAACGGGCCAAACGAGGGACTTAATATGTCTGTAGTCCAGCAAAAACAGCAGGGGCAGGACCACAAAACCCAACAGGGACCAGTATATCTGCTTCTGATAATAGAAGGCGGTTGTCAGGCCGTGGTCCATTTGCAAGGAACTGGCGGAGTAAAGATTCACCACTCCAAGGATGGTCAGGATGATTAGGCATAATAAAAGGAACCAGTTGAAGTTAGTCAGTGCCTTGTTGCGTTGCAAGGGGATCATGAGCCGTCCTCTGGGGAAAATAAATAGTCGTAGACATCCCTTACCACAGATCCGGCAATCCTGCCTCCCCCTCCACCGTGTTCGATAAGGGCCACAATCACGTATCCCTCTCCTTCCTTGTGACCGTAACTGGCCATCCAAGCATGATGCCTGTGTTCATAAGGAATCTCCTCCAATTCCATTTCTCTTAGCTCCTCGGTAAGCTCCACCACTTGGGCAGTCCCGGTTTTGCCTCCAATGGTTGCTCCGGGAGTGCGGAGTCGCCAAGCCGTTCCGTGCGGTTCCTCAACTGCCGCACGCATAGCCCCTGTCAGGGTATTGATTTTTCCTGCGTCCAAGGGAATCCTTCCTTGCTTAACAGGGCTCTGCTCCAGCAATAGATTGGGTTGCAAGAGATATCCGCCGTTGACCAAGGCCGAGACATAGCGAGTGACTTGTAGCGGAGTAACCAGGGTGTATCCTTGGCCAATGGAGGTGTTGACCGTGTCGCCTCCCTGCCAGTATAAGCCTAAGTTCCTGAGTTTCCAATCCGGATCCGGTACAACCCCCTTTCTTTCATATGGAAGCTCAATTCCGGTACGGCTTTGAAACCCGCTGTTGCGAGCGTGTCGCGAGATGTTTTCAATGCCCAGCTCTCTGCCCACCTTGTAGAAATATGTGTCGCAGGACACCTTGAGTGCTTTTTTAAGATCCACATCCCCGTGTCCTTCTCTCCTCCAGCAGTGAAAGAACCTATCCCCAACTCTATGCCGCCCGGAGCAATGAAGCTCTTCTTCAGGAGAGATGATGCCCTGGGAAAGGGCGGAGGAAGCAGTGATCAGCTTGAATACGGATGCTGGTGGATAAGTGCTCTGAATTGCTCTGTTCTGCAACGGATTCTTGGGATTGCGCAAAAGGCTTTGCCACTTGTCGGAGGATATTCCTTCCACAAACAGGTTGTTTTCATATCCCGGCTTGCTTACAAGTGCTTTTAAATCACCGTTGGAGGGGTCCATGACTATAACTGTGCCCGTCTTGTCCCCCAGTCTTTGCCAGATATGTTGCTGTAGGTCCGAGTCTATGGTCAACTGGACGGTTTCACCCGGCTCAGGCTTTTTTACAATCTGTTCCCTTAGGATTCGTCCTTGGGCATCCACTACCTGCTTCTT
Source organism: uncultured Desulfohalobiaceae bacterium (assembly GCA_964432965.1). Lineage (GTDB taxonomy): Bacteria > Desulfobacterota > Desulfovibrionia > Desulfovibrionales > Desulfothermaceae > JAIPDU01. Next base: position 3,810 of record CAYSPQ010000027.1, on the reverse strand, counting down.
TTTTCCCTTGCTGCCGCGCAATCTATCCTCCAGGGTCAGTTCCACCCCCCTCTTGCCCACTCTGTCACCTGGCTGTAGATCGGGGTTACCCTGTAGATCCTCAGGTCCGGCTTGGGCCACATATCCTAGTAGATGGGAGAAAACAGGAGATGAGGGGTAGTTTCTCTTGGCGCGGGGCATAATCTGAATGCAGGGATTATCTGCCAGCTGGGCCTCGAGACGGGTAACCTCCGAGAATTGCAGGTTGGATTCCAGGATGAGCGGCTGAAAGGATCTGACCCTATCCTTTCTTTCCTGGTAGCGGCTTTCAAGTTTCTCTGAATCGAGGCTGGTCAGCTCGCTGATTCTTGCCAGTGCAGCCTCTTCGTCGCTGCAGGCTTCCCGAGTAAGAGTGAGTGCGTATGCGGGCTGGCTGTCCGCCAAGGGGTTGCCCTTTCTGTCCAGGATATCGCCCCGAAGGGCATAAATGGAACGTTCGCGCATCAGGTTCTGCTGGGCCTTCTCACTGTAGTGCTGTCCTTCCAGAATCTGAAAGTGCCACAGTCGTAAAGCGATCAGGCCGAAAAGGGCCACGACCAGAATCAGCAGTAACTTGTACCCCTTGTTGAAGTGTTCACCAGAGTTAATTTCTTGCATAACCAGGAGATATCCACCAAGTATAGATTGTGCTGACCAGGAGCCAGAGCAAGGGGAAGGCCATGGTCAGTCGCGCGGCTTGCCCGGCAAGTTGCATGAGATCAACCTGAATAGGCTGCAAGGAGACGAAAAGGTGGATAGATAGAACATACCACAAGCCGGCTAAGATGGAAAGAAAGAGGATGAAAGGAAGACTGCCCGTTTTGAGATAGGGCCGTGATGCGAGGAAGAAGGCGGCTAGCCCACCGTAATAGAGCAAGCTGCTACCAAAGGGAAGGGAGCCCGTTCCCTCCTGGATCAGGATCCAGACCAAAGCAAGCCAGAAAAGGGATTTGTAGCGGCCGTTCTGAAGGCAAAGGATAAGGACTGGACCAAAACAGTCGATACCGGAAAAAAGGTCCTGAAGCCAGATACCTAAGAAGGTGTACGCAGCCCACCATGTGATCTCGATCATTTCGGGATCTGTTTCGATAACCTGTGCTTGGGCCTACTCATCAAGAAACTCTTGTTTTCTTGGCGACTGCCCTATGGCTCAGGAGCAGAGGGTAGGTCGAAAAGGGACTCAATTGTTTTTTCCCCCTCTATTTTCTGCCCTGTTTGAAGCAAAAGCACTTCTTCCAGACGCGAGAACTCTGTCAATAGTCTAGCCCGCACTTCCTGAAAAAGGGAGTGTTCGGCCTGTTCAACTTTGACTACTCGGGCTACGGGTATGCCCTTGGGAAAAACGTCGCCCATCCCGGAAGTCAACAAGAGCTCTCCCTCGGACAGAGGGGAGTCGCGAGTCATATACTCCAGTTTTGGCAAGGAATCTGGGCCTTGTCCAGTAAGGATTGCCCTGCTTCGGTTGTTATAGCTAACAACCGGAATATTGCTATTTGGATCTGTGGGAAGCAATAGCTGGGAAAAATTGCGGCTGGTCTTTATCACTTTTCCCGCGAGTCCCTTTGGAGTCAATGCCGCCATTTCCTTGTGTACAGCTTGGGAGCTTCCCTTGTTCAAGATAAGTGTTTCCATAGCCCCGGAGGGACTAACCCGGTCCGCTATGATTCTGGCCCCAGTGTAGCTCCAGTCTTCAGGTAAATCCAGTTCAAGCAGCTCTCGAAGCCTTTGTGCTTCTGCAGCCTTGTTCTGCATACGGATCAAACGAAGCTCCAGCTCCTGGATTTCTTCTCTTAACCTCTCGTTCTCTTTGCTGGTCTGGACTAATCGGACATAGTGATCCAGATAGTATTGCGCCTGGTTGTGAACCCATTTACCCGGGGCCAAAACCCATCCCACTCCTTCCAACCCTGTGCTTGCTGCAAAACGATCCAAATGCCCAGTCTCCCAGTTCCAGGTGTAGAGACCGAGGTACAGAGCAAGAGGCAACAAAAAGAAAAGGACGAACTTGGATTTGTTTCCTGACAAGCTAATCTATGGTTACTTCTTTTAGGACACTTATTTCGTTCAGGGCTTTGCCCGAGCCAACAACCACTGTAGTCAAGGGGTTGTCCACCAGGGTTACTGGCAGGGACGTCTCTTCACGCAAAAGCTGGTCCAGCCCATGCAGCGTGGCTCCTCCTCCGGTCAGGACTATTCCCTTGTCAACAACGTCCGCGGCCAGTTCCGGGGGAGTTTGTTCGAGGGCCAAGCGCACGGTCTGGATGATTGTATCCACTTCTTCACCTATTGCCTCTCTGACCTCGGAAGTGTGTATGGTCAGATGCTGGGGAATCCCGGACACCAGATCCCTCCCCTTGACCACCATCTCTTCCTGGGCTTCGGTGCTGGCATAGGCAGAGCCGATTTTGGACTTGATCATTTCGGCGTTGCCCTGTCCCAGAAGGAGATTGTATCTTCTTTTGATATAGTGCTGTATGGATTCATCCATCTTGTCTCCGCCCACTCTTACGGAGCGGCTATATACTATGCCGTTGAGAGAAATAACCGCCACTTCCGTGGTTCCACCGCCGATATCCACGATCATGTTGGCCGTGGGCTCGTTTATGGGAAGATTGGCCCCGATGGCTGCTGCCATGGGCTCCTCGATAAGATAGACTTCTCTAGCACCGGCACTTTGAGCAGATTCCTTCACCGCACGCTTCTCCACCTGAGTGATGCCGGTGGGCACGCATACGATTATGCGCGGCCTGGCAAGCCTGCGTCGATTGTGAACCTGAGCGATGAAATAGCGAAGCATGGATTCAGTTATTTCAAAGTCAGCGATCACTCCGTCCTTCATGGGGCGTATAGCCTGGATATTGCCGGGGGTACGGCCCAGCATCCTTTTGGCTTGCTCTCCCACGGCAAGGACTTTGTTCTGTCCTTTCTGGTCCTTTTTGACTGCAACCACGGAAGGCTCGTTCAACACCACGTCCTTGCCCTTGACGTAGACCAGAGTATTGGCTGTACCTAGGTCAATAGCCAGATCGTTGGAAAAGTATCCCAGAAATTTTTCAAAGAGGTTAGCCATAATTCTTCTCGCGCATTTTAATAGGTCTTGTTCAGTTTTGACAGTTTTAGCCGGAAAATTATGCTGCATTCCTGTCTATCGGTATGCTAGCGAGCGGGGCAAATTGCCCGGGATATCGACTCGAGTCAATTTCTGTCTTCATACCAGTCAAGGGTGATCTTCGCCTTTTCCTGCGTTCTACTGTTAGAGTCCACTGTGTGAAGGGCGATAGCACCCAAAAACCAGGCGGGGACATGCCCCGGATTATCTTTGCAAGGAATTCTTTTACAATTTCACCCGGTAAATTACAACCCCGTATCTGAAGGGAGAAATGATGAAGGATATAGTAGTTAAGCCTCCCCTGCGGCTGGAGATATACTGGAGAGGGGGAGTGATTGCTAAGGCCGTATTGGGGTGGGCCGGGACTCATGCGGAGGGGTACAGCTTGCTCCACAGCAGGTATTCTCTTACAGTTGCACGATTTTTGCAAAATTATTTTTTTGAGGCTGAAGAAAATCTCCTGGAGGCACCATTGGATTGGGAAAGGGTCCAGGAAACAGCAGGCCAGGTGTTGTCCATGCTGCAAAAAAATGTGAGCTACGGCGAGTGGATTAGCTATTCCGCATTGGCCGAGATGTGCGGCTTGCCCAATTGCAGCCGCGCAGTGGGGCAAATCATGCGGAACAACCCCTGGCCCTTGCTTGTCCCTTGTCACAGAGTCTTGCGCAAAAACGGACAAATTG
>CAYSPQ010000026.1:0-11394 GCA_964432965.1 uncultured Desulfohalobiaceae bacterium | reverse complement strand
CCGGACAGACCCACCGCCAAGCCGCCGCTCAAATTTATCAAATTCACTATGTCCTTGTTCACCCTTCCCCCAAGCACCATCTCCACTACATCCATGGTGGCTTGATCCGTCACCCGGAGCCCCTGCTCAAAAGTGCTGTCTATTCCCAACTGCTCCAGCATGCGGCCTATTTGAGGACCTCCGCCGTGAATAATCACCGGATTGATCCCGATGTACTTGAGCAAGACGATGTTCAGGGCGAAACTCTGCTTAAGATGCTCCTCGATCATGGCATGGCCACCGTACTTGATCACTACCGTCTGGCCGGAGAACTCCCGCATGTAGGGCAGAGACTCCAGAAGGACATGCGCTTTTCGGGCAGCCTCTTCCATACTATCTCCCCTTTTGGCTTGCTGCAGTCTTCTTGTTTGGGCAAACCCACATATAAAACTGCCAATTTTTTCCTACCGAGCATAAAAAAGAGTCAAGTAAAAAGGCCCCTCCGGAGAGGGGCCTTATATCCGAGCCCGTCAAGGGCATGCTCAATCCAAGGGTGTTAGGATTCTCGCCTGGCGGCCATATCGAAGAGCACCCGCTCGCGGGCTTTGTCAATGCCCAGCTCTTTCCGCTTCTTGTCTATATGCCCGATCATTTTGCTCGCCATGTCATGAGGATCCACGGCAAAGCCCCACTTGCCGAAGCCCTGTTCCTCCAGCCCGCCGAAGAGATAGTCGTTGAACCTGGTGTTTGCTGTCGTGGGGAAGGTTACCCCGAACAGGGTATACACCCCGGAGGCCACGAAGTATTGGCCTATACAAATGGCTTTCTCGCTCATATATTCCGGAGCGGCACCAACCGCCGGCACGTCGGCTATACTGTCACCCAGTCCGCCCTGTCGGACCACCTCGGAGGCGGCTATCAGGATGCGGCTGTTGTCCACGCAGGAGCCCATACCCAGAACTGGCGGGCATCCCACTGTTTCACACACCTCACGCAGGCCATCCCCTGCCATATAGGCTGCCTCGGGGGTAAGCAGGCCGGCCTTGGCCAAAGAGATCTGCGAACAGCCGGTCTGCAGGACCAATACGTCATTCCTAATCAATTCCTTGACCAGCTCCACATGAACCCAGTCCTGCTTCACCCTGGGATTGGTGCAGCCCACCACTCCGGCAATGCCCCGGATGCGGCCGTTGATGATGTTATCGTTCAGTGGCCAGTAGGAGCTGCGGAAGCTGCCGCCCAGCATGTACTGGATGTACTCATGGGAAAAACCGTGTATGCCGGGATTGCTGATATGGGGTATCTCTACTTGAGCGGTTCGGTTCTTGTACCTGGCAATAGCCTTTAGCACTACGCTATCGGTGCATTCCTTGGGCTCGTACTCCTCGAACTCGATGTGTTCGGCACCTTCGATATGACATCTGGGATTGGTGGTGAAGAGGTAGGTATCATAACACTTGGAGACCGTGCTAAGCCCTTGCTTGATGCACTGCACGTCCACGGCCATGGCGTCCACCGCTCCGGTAACCAGAATGGGCTCCGTGGACATGAAGTTGCCTGCGTGGGGCACGCCGTGCCTGACCAGCATCTCCGCTCCGGAGCAGCACATCCCCACAAGGTTGATTCCATTAGCGCCCGCATCCTTTGCGGCCTGCACCAGAGCCGGGTCGTTGACGGAAACGAGCATGGACTCGAAAAGATTGGGCTCATGACCATGGACGATTATATTGACCATGTCCTCCTGCAGGTTGCCCATATTCACATTGGCCTGGACCGGGGAAGGTGTCCCGAACAAGATATCCGAAATCTCCGTGGCCACCATGGAGCCGCCCCAGCCGTCGGCCAAGGCTGTACGGCTGCACTGCTTGGTGATGTTCTCGTACTGCTGGTCCACTCCCATGTGGGACCGATGCATCAGCTCCATGATCTCCCGCATGGCACCCCTGGGCACGATTCCGTGCTTTCTCCAGTGCTCCAGGGTCTTTTCCGGGACCCGCTTGGCAAAGGGGATCTCTCCCTCCACCTGGGTATAGGTCCTTTCCAGTTCCTGATAGAGCTCCTGCGCAACCTCCTGGACGGATTTTTCCTGGGTGTCAATACCCACGGAGCGGGCCACGTCCACCAGCTTGACCGGATCCTTGATCGTGTAGTCGGAGATCTCGCCGTTGACCACCCCCCGGAAAACGTCGAGCATGGTCATTCCGTGGTCGGTGTGCGAGGCACCTCCGGATGCCACCATGCGGGCGAAGTTTCTGGCCTGGATGGTGTCAATGTCCGCTCCGCAGACACCTACCTTGCCGTAGGGATCCTTGGCATTCAGCCTGCAGGGACCCATAGAACAGTGCTTGCAACAGGCAGAATCCGCCCCTATGGGGCAAGCCTTCATGCTGACCGCACGATCGAAAGCGGTTTCCACGCCCTCCCTCTGAGCCTTGGCCAGCATCTGGCTGGTGGCCTCGCAGGTGGTATACTCCTTCGGCGACAACACCTTGGATTGCGAACTCTCCGCCTTCTTGTCCTTCTGCTGTTCCTTTGCCATAGCTTCCTCCCTTTATGGGTCGATTAATGAAACCCGGTCGGATCTTTAACACAATGAATGCGCCGCACCCGCGCTAATGCTTAAGCTTGGGAAGGGCCAGCCGTTTACTTTTAAATAACCTCCTGAAATAGCTTAAAATCCGAAACATTTTACTTTGCCATACCCGCTTTGTCAAGAAAGCCAGCTCTTTTCAATCCACGTCCTTGCCGGGAGGGCTTAGATCCCGGGAATAAATCTCTTTGTTTTCCCGTTAAACAAAGAGATTGCTTTACTCCCTCCGTTCGCTCGACAAAGACAATTCCCGCTGATTTGCGGCTACATGCCGTTTCCGAAGCTGCACTATTCCTTCTACCCAGGAATAAAAGGATTTAAGTCCCAGCCTCGCTGTACAAGATTGCTCAAGTGCTTGCAAGATGACTGTATGGAAAAACAGATCCCAATACGACCCAACAATAGCTTGCCTTGAAGCAAACCAGGCTCAAATTTCCCACTTCACCGGCATTCATTCATCTTTTAACCTTCTGCTCATCAATTCACCTACAGCAAGCTCGGGATCCCTTCCTTCCTGCAATATGGCGCAAACCTGCTCTGTTATGGGCATTTCTACCCCCTTCCGCCGGCTCAGGCTGGAGATGGCTTCCGCAGTCTTTACCCCTTCGGCAACTGTATGCATGCTGGCCAGTATATCGGACAGTCTCTCCCCTGACCCCAGTCTCAGCCCAACCTGTCTGTTGCGACTCAGAGCTCCTGTACAGGTCAGGACCAGATCGCCCATTCCGGAAAGTCCCATAAAGGTCTCCGCTTGCCCGCCCATGGCCTTTCCCAGCCTGGACATCTCGGCCAAGCCCCGAGTTATCAGAGCTGCCCTGGAGTTGAGCCCGAAGCCGAGGCCATCCGAAATTCCCGTGGCCAGGGCCATGACATTCTTGATCGCCCCCCCCAGCTCTACACCAGTCACATCCGGATTGGTATAAACCCGGAATCTATCCGTGGAGAGAACACGCTGAATTTCCTCTCCTACGTCGGCATGGTAGCACCCCAGGCTTGCCGCAGTAGGAAAGCCCTGGCTGACTTCATAGGCAAAAGAGGGCCCGGACAGGATGGCATAGACAGGATTCTTCCCTCCCAGAACCTCTTCCACTATAAAGGACATGGGCTTCAGGGAGGAAAGCTCTATGCCCTTGCTGGCGCAAACTATTCCTGTGCCGGGTTCGTAATAAGGCTCAGCCCGTTGCAGAACCCCGCGCAAATACTGACAGGGAACGGCCAGGACCGTCAGTCTAGCCCCGGACAAAACTTCCTGCAGTCGAGAGGATGCTCGCAAATTAGAACTCAGGGGAGTGTCAGGCAAGTATCGGTCGTTCTTTCCATTTATCCGTATGCGCTCTACCAGATCCTGATCACGCGCCCACAAACTTACGTAGTGTCCTTTTTCCGCCAGCAGATGGGCCAAAGTGGTTCCCCAGGCGCCTGCTCCCAGAACCGCTATGCTCATATTCCCTTCATTATAACTATATAAACAAGGAGGGCTTAAAACGAGCTATCCTTTTTTCGATTCCCCTTGCCATGCCGGAATCACTAAATCACTTCGCTCGCTTCCCGGCACCGGCAGTTTTCCCCGAGACTGCACTTTAACCAGAAAAACTTTCTCCCCTGTTTGTTGCTAATAATTGTGCTTCTTGTTACACGCTTGTGTTAAGGAGGTCAAGAAGAGCCCCAATCCAACTTTCCAAAGTGCTGGAAGGCATAACCCCTCGATTACCATGGAGCAATCCGTCCCCATAGCTTTCTTGATGGATGTAACCCTGGAATGATGCGCCCGCAAAAAGTCTTTTTTTCGGGCGCATCTGGAAAAGGACGGCAAAAATGACTGAAACCCTCCCTTTCATCCCGGAGCAAAGGGTTGTTTTACGCACTGTACAGGAAACCATCCCGGACTCTCCGCTTCCCTTCCGGGCCATAGCCCAAAAATCCGGGTTGGAGGAGGAAGCGGTCATCACCCTGCTCCAATGGCTTAAAAATGAAGGCCACATCCGGCGATTTGGGGCTACCTTGAGGCATCAGGAGGCGGGTTACGACTGCAATGTAATGGTTGCCTGGCGGGTTGAGCCGGAAGAAGCGGTGGATGATGTGGCCGGTAGAATGACCAGGAGGTCGGAGATCACCCACTGCTACCTGAGGCAGTGCCATCCGGATTGGCCCTTCAACCTCTACACAATGGTCCATGGGCGAACGGAAGAGGAATGCCGCAAAGTGATCAGCGAACTGGCTGAGCTTGACGGCGTAAAGGATTATGAACTCCTCTTCAGCGAAGGAGAGCTCAAAAAGACATCCATGCGCTATTTTTAAGACTACAAGAATCTACCTGCAACATTCTTGTTCGAAGGGAAAAAACCGAAAAAATCTTAATTCAATAAAAGCACTCTGAAGCAAGGAGCCAAAGCTATGACCGACTCTTTTCAGCTCAACGCCACAGCCAGGGAGCTCATTCCCGGAGGAGTGAACAGCCCCGTCCGTTCCTGCCGCAGCGTAGGTACTGAACCTTTGTTCATCGACCGGGGCTACGGAAGCAAGGTAGTTACAGCCGAAGGGAAGGAGATGATCGACTATGTCCTCTCCTGGGGTCCCCTTATACTGGGCCACGCTCCTGCCCAGGTACTGAAGGCGGCACGTGAGGCTCTGGACAACGGCTCGAGCTTCGGGGCACCCTGCAAGCAAGAACTGGAAATGGCCGAACGGATAATTGATGCCTTGCCCGGCGTGGAAATGGTGCGCCTAGTCAATTCTGGAACAGAAGCTACCATGAGCGCAGTTCGGGTAGCCCGAGCCTTCACCGGACGCAAGAAAGTGGTAAAATTCGAGGGCAATTATCACGGACATGTGGACAGCCTACTTGCCCAGGCCGGCTCCGGCGCTGCCACCCTGTCCATTCCAGGAACACCAGGAGTCCTGGAGGATACAGTCCAGCACACCCTTCTAGCGCCGTTCAATGATCCGGAGACGGTTCGCAGTCTTTTCGCAGAGCACGGCTCGGATATCGCCGCAGTGATCCTAGAGCCCGTGGCCGGCAACATGGGAACCGTACTTCCGCAGCATGGCTTTCTTCAAGAGCTTCGACGAATAGCCAATGAAAATGGCAGCCTTTTGATCTTCGACGAGGTTATAACCGGGTTCCGCGTTTCCTATTCCGGCGCCCAGGGATACTTCCAGGTCACTCCCGATCTGACCTGCCTGGGGAAGATTATCGGAGGAGGCTTCCCGGTGGGAGCTGTAGGCGGCACTAGGGAAATCATGGAAATGTTTGCCCCTTCCGGTGGGGTTTATCAAGCGGGAACTCTCGCGGGGAACCCCGTGGCCATGGCTGCAGGGGCCGCGACACTCCGAATCTTGTCCGGGATGGATTATCAAGGCCTTGCGGAGCGTACCAGTGAGCTTGCTCAAAAAATGCAAGAAATCCTGCAGGAAAAGATCGGGCCAGTTCAGCTCAACTGCATCAGTTCCTTGTTTACTTTATTCCTCACCTCAAATCCGGTGACTGACTTCACTTCCGCCAAGAAAACCGACACTGAACTCTATGGATCTTTCTACAGACAAATGCGAGATCAAAACATCTACCTCTCTCCATCCAACTTCGAATGCAATTTCCTCTCCTTTGCCCATAGCGATGATGACTTCCAGGCTACTCTGGAGGCAGCCAAGAAGTGCCAGCTTTCCCCCAACCCTTCTTGACCAGGGTGAACTTCGTGTGTAATGTGTATATTAATTTGAATCAAAAGGGAAACTACAAAGAGACAGACAGATAACACAGAAGAATCTAGCACACCCGGTTCTTGACAATGCAACTCGGACCTTAACTGAGCGGTTTTGTCGCTCAGTTAAGGTGATCTGCTTGATTTTATTAAACGTTTGCAATCGTCCTGCGACACCCATTGGGTGATAAAGGCTTTCTTTACAAGCCTTGTTGTGAGTCGTGTCAATGGGGGTTTGGGGGCATAGCCCCCAAAGAAGACACGTGATGAAACCGCTCAATTGAGGTCGGATTTTTTTCCTCTTCATTCCAAACCATTCTAGGGTATAAACGTCTTTCATGGCTAGCTGGAAAGAGCCTCACTCCCTCCGGGAACGGCTTCCCCGGCAGCCAAAAAAAGCAAGACACAACCCTAGCAGTAAAAAGAGGTTAGCATGGCGGAAAGAGAAGACAGGACCAGGGACAGTCAGAGCCAGGAAGAAGAATTGATAGAGCTGACTGATGTTATCGAAAACGACGAGATGGAGGAATCCAAGGCCTCGGAAGGAGAAGTCAGCTCCGTGGAAATGGAAGAGGAGACTCCTCTGGAAATAGATTTGTCCTTTTCCGAAGAGGAGGAAACCCCTTTTTCTGCCTCGTCCGAGCCGGAGGAGAGCTTGGAGGAGGATCTAGACTTTGACGCCCTCTTCGAGGAGCTAGAAGGAGACAGTGAAGGCCAGGAGAAGAGCGAAGAGGACGAGGGCGAGATAACCGGAGGCATTTACCATCCGGAAAGCGAGGACGATTTCGATGCCCTTTTAGAGGATTTGGATCAGCAACATGAGTTGCTCGCCTCCGAGGAGGACAGTCAAGCTCCTGAGGGACAATCCCCGGAAGAGTTGTTACCTGAGCCCGAGCAGGAGCCGTCAATTGACCAGCCCGCGCACGAATCGGAGACAACGGAGGAAAAGCCAGACCTAGCAAGCGAACCTGCGGGGTTACATGAGGAACAGGGCCGAAAAGATGATACCCAGGTCAGCCAGTCGCTGCTTGCAAATCTGCAAAACCGCCTGGACAAGTTGGAGGAAACACAGAAAACCGAGCCCCAGGCAAGTGAAGATGAGTTGATCCGGGCTCTTAACAATCTTACCGCTGACTCTGCCTTCTGGTCTCAAGTGAAAAAAAAGATGGAAGAACTACTCCAGGAAAAGATCCCGGAGCAGATACAGAGCTTAGAGAGTAGAATCAAGGACCTGCAGGACAGATTAAACGAGCTTGCCCCCTCGCAAGAAGCAGCTGAAGCGGAAGTTATAACTAAGGACAAGCAGGAAGAGATCAAGCAAAACCTTAGACAGGAAATCCTGCAGGAGATGGAGTCGCGTATTCCAGCGGCCGCTGCCCGGGTGATCAGGGAGGAGATCGAGAAATTGTCTTCCGAGGAGGAATAAAGCTGCCTTGAGTATGCTTTCTTGAGACCCTACCTGAAGCCAAGGACAGCGATTTACCCGAAGGCGAAAAACAGAAGGGGTGCCGCAAGGTTTCCCTTCTTTCCCGTCCGGAGCATCGATCGAGGGTCGGTCGAGGCCATTTCCCCCCGGACGGGTTTTTCATGTCAGGCTTGGCCGAACCGAATAAACCTCAACTCCTATTGAATTGAACACAATACAGCAAAAAAGCGGAGCTGCATGAACAAGACAAAGCAAATGGCCCTGCAAGTAGCCAAGGAAATCGTGGTCAAATTCATTGAGGTGGGGAAGATCTCGCCCAGCAACTTTCAGCAGTACTTTTCCTCCATCTACTTCGAGGTGCTTAGAACCACTTCTGAAGATGAGGAAATATCCGATTCCGAGGCGGATGAAGCAACGAGTAAATGAGCTTCCGCCAATCCGACCCCAACAAGAAAGTGGCCGAGATGTTCGGCCGCATCACCCCTTATTACGATTTCCTGAATCACGTGCTCAGCCTGGGCCTGGACACCTACTGGAGAAAACAGCTTGTTCGCAGTGTTCAACTGCCCGGACGTGGCACACTCTTGGATCTTGCCGCCGGAACCCTGGACGTAAGCCGCGTTATCAGTCGCGCTTACCCGAAGGCCCGGATCATCGGGCTGGACGTATCCGGCCCCATGCTTCGACACGGAAGGCGCAAGAGGGACACGGGGAATATATTGCCCGTGCGCGCAGACGCCAGATATATTCCTCTTGCCAGGGCAAGCGTGGACTGTGCGACAATAGCCTTCGGCATCCGCAACGTATACCCCCGCAAAGCAGCCTATTCCCAGATACTCGACGTTCTGTCTCCCGGAGGCAAGTTGTGCATTCTGGAATTCGGCTCCTGCCAAGGACGAGTCCTGGGCGGAATATACAACCGCTATCTTCATTCCCTGCTCCCCAAGTTGGGGAAATTATTGTCCAGGGACGAGGCCTACACCTACCTGGCCCGAACCATATCCAATTTCCCGCAAGCTGAACACCTGGCGCAGGAACTCCACGAGGCTGGATTCGAGAATGTGGGATACACCCCCCTCAGCAGGGGGATAGTCTGGATCCATACAGCCTACAAGAAAAGGCAATGATCATTTCGGCAGGCACGCCCCGCGAATAAAAGACAGAAAGACAGCAGCCAGGTTAATGGAAACCCCGACAAAGGAGAAAGCCTGGCCAGAAATTCGCAACATTGGATGCAGATGGTGTGCTCTTTCTCCGTCGGGGAGCTAGATCCATCGAGTGGCATAAATGATGAGCAATCCGCAAAGCAGGGCTATAAAACCGAGCTTGCGCAGGGAGGCAGGAGGCCATTCCAACAGTGTCTGCAGCATGCTGTGCATCCTTTCCGCGAAGAGAAAGTAAAGAGCCCCCTCCAGGATAAACACCAACCCGATTGCCTTGAAGAGTAATGCAAAATCCATGGCAGTAATCCCTGTATTCCGCTTGCCGGATTAACCGTCCCCCTCCAGCCGACCAAACATGTTTGCAGCTCAACCGCTTTAATCAACTATTCGAAGGCAAGGACCTTGCGTTCCCCGCTCCACTCCGCGAGAGCCGCAGCCATCTCCAGACCTGCAGAGCCAGCCACTCCAATATCAAAGCGGGATTTACCTGCTGAGCCAACAGCTCCTCTGCCTTCTTCAGGGCAAGATCCAACCGGCTCCAATACACGGGTTCCAGGTTGTGGCGCAGGAATCGGGCCAAGCTTGCCTCTTCCCTGCCCAGGAACACGTAAAAGAGCTCTTGCTGCAGGGCAAGGAGGATGTTCTGCAGGGCCTGCCTGTCCAGAGACTTCTTGCGGCCGCTCCATTCAAACAACCCTCTGCCGCTGCGCCAGAAACCGAGAATCGCCTCCAGCCACTGCCGGGCAGTTTCTTCTAGGGCAGGTTCCCCTCCCTCGGCAGCCCAGCTCAAGGTAAAGGGAAAGCTCCTGGAGAGCAAGGTGGGCAGCAGCAGGTGTCTTTGAGGACAGAGCAGAACGAAGGCATTTCCGGGCAGGGGCTCCTCCATGGCTTTGAGCAGGGCGTTCCCTGCGGCGTTGCTCATCTCCTGCGCCTGGCTCAGGATCATGACCCTGTACTCCCCTTGGGGCTTGTCTGCCATGATCCCCCGCAACGGCCGCACATCCTCGACCTTGATCGTCTCTTGCACCCCGCTCAAGAAATAGAGATCTCTGTGGCTGCCGTCACTGATCTGTCCACATGCAGTGCATTCACCGCAGGGAGAACCTTTGCGGCAATTGAGCAGGGCGGCCCAGTACTGGGCCAAACCCTCCCTTGCCCCGAGAGTGCCGCCCTCCAACAAGAGCACGTTCGGCGGCTCATCCCTTAGCCGCTGCAGATAGGAGGCCACTCTGGGTTGTTCCTGTCCGGCAACAGCCATCATGACCATGTTCCTTTTCACTCCGGAGCCGAATACATCAGCGCCACAGGGTTTGATCCCTGGAGGGTCCCACGGATATCATGCCTGCCTTCACCTCCAGATAGTCCTCCAGAAAGCGGACATACTCCCTGGCCTGCTGCGGCAGATCCTCCCAGGAGCGCGCCCCGGAAATGTCCTCGCTCCAGCCGCTGAGACGAGTATAAACCGGTTCCACCTCCTCCAGCCCCCCTTCTCTTTGCGGTGGAAAGCGCAACTGGGATCCGCGATAATTATAGGCGGTGCAGACCAGGATCTCCTCCAGACCGCTCAGCACATCCAGCTTGGTCAGGGCGAAACTGGAGGGGGAGTTGAGCCTGACGGACTCGCGCAGGGCCACCAGATCAAGCCAGCCGCACCTGCGCGGCCTTCCTGTAGTCGCGCCGAATTCCGCTCCCTTCTCCTGCATGTGCACCCCTGCTCCACCCTCGACCTCGGTGGGATGCGGGCCGCCTCCCACCCTGGTAGTATAGGCCTTGATCACGGCAACAACTTCGTCTATGGCGGAAAGCCCGCAGCCGCTCCCGGTTGCCGCGTTGCTAGACACGGTGTTGGAGGAGGTTACATAGGGGTAGGTGCCGTGGTCCAGATCAAGCAGGGTTCCCTGGGCTCCTTCAAAGAGGATGCTTTCCCCTTTGCGCCTGGCCTCCTGTATCTGCCCGGGCACATCGGTCAGGTGCTCGCGGATCCGTCTGGCATAGGGCAGGATCTCCTCCAGAGTGCCCTCAACCGAGGACGGGGACTCGCCGAAAAAATGCTCAAAAAGGACGTTCTTCTCCTGCAAGCCCCTTTCCAGCTTGCCCCGCAGGAACTCCTCGTCCACAACATCCCCTGCCCGAATGCCTATCCGGGCGGCCTTGTCCTCATATGCGGGTCCGATCCCCCGTCCCGTAGTGCCAATTTTGCTTTCACTGGAACGCATCTTTTCCCTGAGGTTGTCCAGCTTCTTCTGGTAGGGCATTATCAAGTGCGTCTTGTGGCTCACCTGGAGCCTTTCCGGATCCAGGGCCATTCCATTCTCCTGCAGCTCGTCCATCTCCCTGCAGAATACTTCCGGATCCAGCACCACTCCATTGCCAATCAGGCAAACCTTGCCTGGATGAAGGATTCCGGAGGGTATCAGGTGCAGCACGGTTTTCTTCTCTCCAATGACTATAGTATGGCCCGCATTGTTGCCGCCCTGAAAGCGGACGATGACATCCGCCTCTTCGGTCAGCAGGTCCACCACCTTCCCTGTGCCCTCG
>CAYSPQ010000025.1:0-11408 GCA_964432965.1 uncultured Desulfohalobiaceae bacterium | reverse complement strand
AGCCGGGAACCAGGCCCCAATATGTTCCTGCAGAAAACGCCCCTTTTTTTCCCGTATGCTCTGTGCATGTTCTTCTTCACTGTTTGCTTGCCGAAAACAGAGATAGGCCAGGAATTCTAGCTCAGCGACTACGTGGTCCGGCGGACTGTGAAAATCATTGGCAATTTGCAGACCGCATTCCTTGTAGATTTCTTGGGCTTGAAACGCGGATTCACCCATCATCTGCCCCTCAAGATAGACAGAACCAAAGGGGGGTGCCTCCAGCTCGAAAGGGCCTACGAATAGTCGAGCATGCTCCACCAGCAGGTCACGATTGTCGCTGGCGTAAAAGATGCTCCTCAACTCTTCCATCTCACCGGACAATTGGCATTGCGACCTGGGACAGGTCTCGCATACCTCCTTCATCTTTTCCGGTAGCGCCTGTTCGGGTTCCGCATAGCAACGGGCAAGCAGCTCATAGACAGCCGTACCCTTGTCCGGGCATTGTTCCAGAATGCTCACTTTCTGCGCTCCTTTTGTATCCTTTTGGGGGATAGCCCGAGGTATTCCTGAAGTCGGGGAGCCAGGAACCATAGCCCCAAAAAGACATTTTTATTGTATCACATTGTGGGAGTCGTCCCAACCCCCATAGAGGGTGCAACTTTCAAAGAATTATTGTACCTCAATTGAGCGGCTTTATCGCTCAGTTTAGTTGATCTGCCTGATTTTCGTGAATATTTGCAATCATTCTTCGATATCCATGGGATGATAAAGACTTTCTTTACCAGAGCAGTTGTGAGCGATGGCAATGGGGGCTTGGCCGAAGCACCGAAAGAAGACACGGGATGTAGCCGCTAGATTGAGGTGTATTTGTCTGTCTCTCCCTTGCAGTGGAATAGGTTTTAGCACAATCAAAAAGGCAGAGTCTGAATTAACGGAAGAAATGATCTCATGTCCTGTTGATTTTCTTGGTTTGTCTCCCACTAGAAGAAGAGAAGCTGGTTGCCGTCCGGAAAATCCCTTTATTCCGGACGGCGACCAGCTAAATTCAGGCCGGATATAGCAGGTACGACTCAGGCCTCTTCAGGCACAGTTCCCAGATTTAGGTAGCGCTCTCCCAGGGAATAGATTATTAGCACCAGGGCTCCCACAAAGAGTATGAGCCCCCATTCGTAAAGACTGGGTGTGTAGGGCATGAACTGCGGGGCACCTTCGGCCTGCACCCCCATGGGCATTATGTTGCCCGAGAGAAGCTGCTCGTAGCGACCAGCGAACATACCTACGCAGACCAATATGGCTGCGGCCACCTGAGCCCCAGTCCGGTGTCTGGCCACAAGCAGGACGGCAAGGGGCAGGAGAATCCCCAGCAGAAGCTCGAAGTTGAAGGAGAGGGTGCCCATCATGTAGAGAAAGCCGGCCATTTGGTCCCCTTCCGCAGATAGGGCCCGGAAGATGCGAAGCAGGAAAATCAGCAGGGTCAGCCCGAGGGCTATGCTGAGATAGGTTCCCAGGCTGTAGCGTATGCTTTTCTCTTCCTTTCTCTCCTTGTTGCCGACCCAGGAGCCCACCACTGTAGCCAGGAGCAGTATGGCCAAGCTGCTGGCCACAGCGGTGACCAGGAAATAAAAGCCCACGATCTCTCCCGCGGGGGAAACCAGCTTGATGCGATCCCCGGTCCTGAGCCCCAAAGGCTCGGCGTCATCCGGATTGATCTTGGCCACATCCTGATAGTCCTCGTCTCCGGGATCGAGGCTCTTGAGCTCGTAGTACCAGTAGCAGTTGGCCGAGCGTCCCTCCCTGTTGATCCTGGATTTGTGATCCACGAACAGGAAGGGGTATTCCTCTGCGTCTCCGTGGATGTAGGGCTCATCGTAATGGGGCAGAAAGGCGAGCTCTCCGCGGGCCTGGTACTTGCAAGCCTCGAGCACATTATCCACGGTGGTGTCGTGCTTGCGGGCGTGCCCTTCCAGGGCCTGCCTCAGGGTTTCGGAATAGAACTCGAACATCCCGGTTGCGGTATTCATGTTTCCCCAGCGTTGCCGGTAGAATCCGGAGAGTTCCTGCTTGTCCTTGCGGGGATATGACTCCCGGCCTCAGCTGAAGCAATCTCTGGCTGGAGCAGAGCAGATTGCTTCGGCGTTTCCGCCTCGCAATAGTGGGTCCCGCTTTTTGACAATTGCATGCTGCTAGGGTTGTCTCGGATGGATAAGGGAGTTTTGCTTCATCTCATTCTTGCCATGACCTCGCAGCAAAACCAAGCCCTGTTTTTACAGAGTCAAGGCCATACTCAAGTTAGCCAACCTGAAGTTGCGTAGTGGTATTAGTAATATGTGGGCTAATCAGACAAGAGAGTGGCCTTGACAGGCAATTAAATTAAGCATATGGTTAATAACTTAAATAAATACAACCTGGAGTTCATATGGCGGAAGCGGAAGAGATTGCCCGCGTTTTCAAAGTGCTCTCGGTTCCTTCCAGAGTGCGGCTGCTGCAACTTATCAAGGACGGGAGCCTTTGCGTTAACGCTCTGGCACGGGAGCTGGATGTTACTTCGGCTGCTGTCTCCCAGCACTTGCGGGTGCTTAGGGATAACGGTCTTATCCGGGGAAGAAAGCACGGCTATTACGTGCACTACGAGGTGGACCCGAGTGTCCTGGAAAGATGGAGGGTTCTTGCCCAGGCCCTGTTTACCCCACGCCTGGACAGGGTTTTGGGGCGACAGGAGGAGGAATGAAGATGAAAACCGGTTGATTCGCATCCGGAAAGTATTCTGCAAACAAGGAGGTGGTTTATGGGATGTCAATGCCGGGAATGCCAATATCCCCACAACCTGTTGGATAAGCCGGAAAACTGCACCGAAGAACAGATTCGAGAATGCCACGGTGAGAATGAGGGCAAAAGTGAGCAAAGCGTGACGGGCCGCAAAGAGCAATAATTAAATCGAGTAAACCCAGGGCAAGGGTCCACCCCGTAGTGCACGCAATTCTTGTCTGCTGGGAAGCAAAGAAGAAGCACGAGGTTCAGGCATAAACCATGCAAGCACTCAAGTACAGCCTGCTAGCTGCATTCATGGCTGCAGTCCTGTTCGCAGCCGGCTACCACTTCCTTGTCCCTTATCCCGTGACCCTGGCCCAGATGGAAAAGGGCTCCATGGAAAGAATGGTCACCGGGCCGGGTAGAGTGGAGCCGGATATCCAATCGGATGTCAGTCCCCAGCTTAGCGGCAAAATTGAAAGTATGAAAGCTCGGGAGGGAGACAGAGTATCCAGGGGCGAGATCCTGTTTGAGCTAGATGCCAGGGAAAGGGCGGCTCAAGTGGACCTGGCCGCAAGCCGATTGCGGGAGGCAGAGGCGAGAGTAGAGTCCAGCCGGGCGGAAAAGGCTAGTGCGGAAGCGGATCTGGCCCTGGCGAACTGGGACTGGGAAAGGGATAGTAGGCTTTTCGAAGACGGCCATATCGAAAAGGACTCCTATATAAGGAGTCAAGTGGGGCTGGAGATATCCAGGGCCGCATTGGATGGTGCCAGGGCAACATTGAAACTGAATCAGCAAAAGGTCGACTCGCAGCGGGAAGAACTCCGTCATAAGCAGATCCTGTTGGATTACTGCAGCATTGAGTCTCCCCTGGAGGGCATGGTTGTTTCCCGCAATGCGGATGTCGGGGAGATGGTATCCCCGGACAGGACGGTTTACTCCCTTATTGATCCTGATACCTTGCAGGTTTCCGCCCGCATGGACGAGTCCCTGGCCGGAAGAATTAGGCAGGGTCAGGAGGCAATTATCGAGTTGCGTAGCGGTCCTACCCTTTCCGGCCGGGTTAGCCGCATGGATCTAGTCTCCGATGCCGCAACCAGGGAGATGACCGTATATGTCTCCTTTGACTCTGCGCCGGAGAGGTTTGCCTTGAATCAGGAGGCCAGGGTGAGTATTCGCACGGAAAAAGCAAGAGGTATTGTCCTTCCGACTTCCAGTCTCAAGCGATACCAGGGTGAAACCGGAGCCATGCTGATCAAGGAGGGCAGAGCCAGTTTCTTGCCTGTCCAAACCGGGCCTTCCCGCGAAGGCAAGGTCTTGATTGAGCAGGGCTTGGAGAAAGACTCCAATGTGATCCTGGAGGCAGAGGAAATCCAGCCCGGGCAGAGAGTGCGCAGCAAGGACGGCGGTTAGGATGGATCTGGCCTTTAAGGATATAAGACAGAATTTGGGCAAATTCCTGGCTACCGTGGTGGGAGTGGGATTGCTGCTGGCTATAGTGCTGACTATGAACGGGATCTACCGGGGAAATATCGAGGACGGCATTTGGCTTATCGAAAACACGGAAACCGATCTTTGGGTAGTGGAAAAGGACACAGCTGGACCGTTCAACGAGCAGTCCCGGATACCGCAGGATACCTGGAAGAGCATGGCCTCCATGCCGCAGGTCAGCGTGGCCGACCCCTTTATCAGCTACCAGGTGGAACGAAGGATAGAGGGCCAGCGCAAGCGGTTCACCATTGTCGGATACGACGTGTTCGGGGAGATGGGTGGTCCGGGCAGGCTGGTGCAAGGTCGCTCCATTCAGCAGGCCCGCTATGAGATGGTAGCAGATGCCAGGCTGGGCTTGGAGCTTGGCCAGGAGCTTCGGCTGGGCAGGCATGATTACACTGTGGTTGGGCTTACCAGGAATGCCAAGGACGCCAGGGGGAGCCCCCTGGTCTATCTCTCCCTGCCCGACGCCCAGGAAATACTGTATTTGAAGGATAATCGCGCCCTGGAGCTCTCCAGGTCCGGGGCGGAAAAAAAGCTGCAGGAAAAAAATCTTTCGCAGAGTCAACGGGAAGATCTACTGCCTCTGATAAGCGGCGAGGCCTCTCCGGATACCATAAATGCAGTTTTGGTGCGCTTTTCCCCAGGGGTTGATCTTCACGAAACAGCTGGCGATATCCAGGACTGGCACCACGTTAGCACCTTCACCACGGAGCAGGAGAAGCAGCTGGTCCTGAAGGGCAGACTTCAGAGAATGACCGCCACTCTGGGAATGTTCCGGTCGCTTCTGGTGATGGTTTCTATTGTTATCGTATCCCTCATGGTCTACATCCTGACCATGCAGAAAATAAGGCCCATAGCCATGCTCAAGCTTTTGGGGGCCTCGGGGGGCACCATTGTCCGTTTGATACTGGAGCAGTCCCTGCTTCTGACTCTCGGTGGATTCACCCTTGCCTATCTGCTGGCCTCGAAAGTAGTGGTAGGCATGGAACTATTTCCCCGCAATCTGGTGCTCCTGCCCGAGGACACCTTGTTCACCTTCCTTGTTGTTTTTGCCGGAGGGGTTCTTGCCTCCCTGGCGGGAGTATTGAAGGCCCTTCGCACGCCCGCTTCCAATGCCCTGGGGTAATAAGCCATGAGCGTTTTGAATGTAAACCGCCTGAAAAAGGTATACGGCAGTGCAGAGATGGCCTTTACCGCCCTTGTGGATATCGACTTTTCCGTGCAGGCAGGCGAGTTGGCGGCGCTTCTGGGCCCCAGCGGCTCCGGAAAGAGCACACTGCTCAACTGTATCAGCCTCATTCTGGAGCCCACGGAGGGGCGCATCGAAGTGGGCGGCAGGACCGTCTACGCGGAAGGCAGAATGCAGGTCCCGGCCAGGCGGTTTCGCAGACAGAACATAGGCTTCATCTTCCAGGGCTCTTATCTGATCCCCTTCCTCAATGCCCTGGAAAATGTCTGTTTGGCCATGGAGCTAAATGGTAAGAGCCGGAAGCAAGCCCGGAATAAAGGGATGGAGTTGCTGGGCTATTTGGAGATCGAGCAGCGCAGCAACTCCCTGCCTGGTGAGCTTTCCGGCGGAGAGGCACAGAGAGTGGCTATTGCCAGGGCTCTGGCCAATGAGCCACAGTTGATACTGGCGGACGAGCCAACTGCCTCCCTGGACACCAGCAGGGGGTTCAGGGTGATGGAGCTCTTGAAGACGATCGCAGGGGAAAAGAAGGCAGCCATTATTGTGGTTACCCATGACGAAAGAATGATCCAGGGCTTCGACAGCGTCTATCGCCTGCAGGACGGTCGTTTCCAGGAGAAGGTGTAGGGTGGCAGCTCGGGCGACAGCGGATCCTCCCGCCTTTGGTTTTTTTGCAGCGGCAGTGGATAGCCCGGTTCCAAGAGGAAAGCATGAAGACTGGAGGCAACATGTACAGCCTAGCGCCGGGTGCTTCTGAGGCACCGGCCATGTACGACTCCTGGTACTATACTTCCAAAGGGGCCTGGATAAGCCGCAGGGAGATGAAGCTTCTGCTTGACCTGTTACAGCCAGAACCCGGAAGGAGCCTCTTGGACGTGGGCGCTGGGACGGGTCATTTTACACGGCGGTTTGCGGATTCTGGCCTGCGTGCAGTCGGGCTAGAGCCTGATCTGCAAATGCTGGATTTCGCTCGCCGCAAGCATGAGGATATTCATTTTGTCCGCGGAGATGCAACTGCGCTCCCCTTCCCTCCCGGGAGCTTCGACTTTGTGGCAGCCGTGACCAGTCTCTGTTTTGTCTCGAAGCCCGAAAATGCCTTGCATCAAATGTGGCGTGTAGCCAGACGCGGCATTGTGGTGGGGCTGCTTAACCGCAACAGCATGCTGTATCGCCGCAAGGCGGGCAGTGGCGGATATGCCGGAGCCCGCTGGGACAGAGCGTCTAGCGTCAGGTCATGGGGGCATCTTCTCGATCCTCAGCCGCGCTTTATGCAATGGGGCACAACTGTATTCTTCCCCGGCGGATCAATACCGGCCCGGATTCTGGATCATCTGCTACCCAAACGGCTTCCTTGGGGCTCCTTTCTGGCCTTCTGCTGGCATCGCTGATAGACCTTCATCCTCGTAGACCACTGGTCACAGTTGTCTGTGGTAAACTTGTCTCCGGCCTTTACAAGGCAAAGAGGGAAAAGGGCAAAAGCGGCTTGACATAAATCTGTTTATCCGGATACAAGCATGGATATGCAGCAAGCAGCCAAATTGTTCAAGGCGCTGTCCGAGGTGAGCAGGCTAAGGATACTGGGGCTTCTCCAGCACGGGGAGCTTTGCGTATGCGATCTCATGGCTGTGCTGGATCTTCCCCAGTCCACGGTCTCCAGGCATTTGGCCCGGCTCAAGGAATGCGGTCTTGTCCGGGGCCGTAACTGACCTCGAAGACCGGAACTCAAGGCTCCTGCAGCTTCCTGTCCACCTTCTTGGCCAGGTGGTCCCGAATGAACTCCACTGCCCGGTCCGAGTCCTCGTCCAGGGCGATGGACAGGACCTGCTGGACCTCCTTGGCGGATAGCTCCATCTGTATATCCTTCAATCGCCGCATGCTCTTTTCCTCCTGTTCTTGGCCGGATGGCTCCTGACGTTTCTTCATGCAGTGTCTGCAGCAATTGGTCAGTCGAAATGGAACTGGCCGAGGTAGGACTCCAGCCTCTCCCTGTAATCGGGATACAGTTCCGGGCACTCCTCTGCCCCTCTACCTCCTTCAGCTGCCTGCACGGCGAAGACCATGCAGGTGGGCAGCCCGCACTGCCTGCAGTTGGTTCTGGGCAGTAGTCTCAAAATAACCAATTTCCATTTTTGGCAACTGCATGCTGCTGAAGTTGCCTCGGATGGATAAGGGAGTTTTGCTTCACGGCCCACTAAGCAGTAGGCTCTGTAAAGCCAGTTACCGTTGGCATAAAGACAATGACCCAAACCCCGAAAGGCACAGTAATGGACAGAAGCAGAGTGTTGTTCCTGTGCACGGGCAACTCCTGTCGCAGCCAGATGGCGGAGGGTTGGGCGCGCCATGTTCACCCTCACGTGCTGCTGGCTTATTCAGCCGGAGTGGTTAAGCAGGGAGTCGATCCCGGGGCTGTGAAGGTGATGTCGGAAGCGGGTGTGGATATATCCGGACAGCGCTCCAAAACAATAGAAGAGTTGCCCGAGCCCGAGTTCGATGCAGTGATAACCCTGTGCGATGAGGCCAGGGAGAGCTGCCCCTTTTTCCGGGGAGCGAAGCAGAGGCTGCACAGGACTTTCCACGATCCGGCAGCTCTGGCTCCAGGCTCCCCGGATGAGGGCAGCGCCCTGCAAGTCTACAGAAGAGTTAGGGACGAAATACGCGATTTCGTGCAGCAGAAGCCGCATGAGCTGCTTCTGGCTCCTGAGGCTTGCCCTTATGTATAAGCTTGCATACCCCAAGGCGGAAAGAAATGGATTTCATCCTTGTGGCTACGGCCTCCCTGGGCGTCTCCGCCCTGACTCTCTATTCCGGATTCGGCCTGGGCACCCTTCTTCTGCCCGTGTTTGCCCTTTTCTTTCCGGTAGAGGCTGCTGTTGCGGCCACGGCAGTGGTGCACGGGGCGAACAACGCCTTTAAGCTGGCGGTCGTGGGGAGGCATGCGGACTGGGGCCTCTTCATCAGTTTCGGAGTCCCTGCTGTGTGCTTCTCCTTTCTGGGAGCCGGCACTCTGGGCTTTGTCGCCCATATGGGAGAGATCGCAACTTACAGCATAGGCGCCCACACGGCCACAGTCACCCCGATAAAGCTCGTTCTCGGCGCTCTCATGCTCTTCTTCGCCCTCTTCGAGCTCCTGCCGCGCCTGCGAAGAATCGCTTTCCCCAGAAAATATCTCTTTCTGGGAGGAATGCTGTCCGGCTTCTTCGGCGGGCTATCCGGCCACCAGGGAGCCCTGCGCTCCGCTTTCCTGGCCAAGGTGGGCATCTCCACGGAAGCCTTCGTGGGCACGAACGCGGTGATAGGGTTCATGGTGGACGCCGCCCGGATCCTCGTGTACACGGCCCTTTTCCTTACCGCGGCCGATGCCCTGGCCGTGGGCGCGCAGCAGCTGCCCCTGATCCTGATCGCTATTCTCTCCGCCTTCTCTGGAGTGCTTCTGGGAAGGCGCTATCTGCACAAGATAACCATGAAGACAGTGCAGACGATCGTGGGCGCTCTACTTGCAGGCATCGCGCTTGCCCTGGCTTCGGGAGTCTTGTAGGTCAAGCTTGCAATGAAGTGAAATCAGGATAGAAGCACTCTCTGCTGCAGGCACATCAGGAGGGGAGCCTGCTTGCCAAGCAATCACCTTCTTCCTGATATCCTTTGCCAGTGGCAGGGTCTCGAACAAGCAGCTCAAAAAGCTGTATGCTCCAGGCCGCTCTTTTGGGCCGTCTCCACACTTCCCAAGCTCACATTCCGGGATTTTTGCGCAAAATGTAAACTCTTCCTCAGTAGTCCTTTTAGTAGGCGGACATAAATATCATCCCCATGGTTCACGTGAAGAGGGATAAGAGCTACTGTCGAGGCCCGGCAGGCAATCAATATTTGCGACCTAAACCGTAAAATTTTTGTCTAATAACGCATTCCTAAACCTGCGACTGCGTTCCCTGGTCCTGCATCGGATAGTTGCCTCGTAATCCTTCACGGGATTATCGCTTGACTAGCTCTTAATCAACATATAAATTGTAATTTATCTGTTGATTCAATCTCGGAGCAAACACGCAATAAATTGAAATGAAGGGGTATGGGTAATGAGCAGGGAAGGCCTGTACGATGTGCTTATAGTCGGCAGCGCTCCGGCGGCATAACAGCAGGTATATACGCTAAGCGAGCGGCATTGGACACTGTGATGGTTGAAAAAGAGGTCTCGGCGGTCAGGTTGCTGTTACTCCGGCTGTGGGAAACTATCCGGGCTTCACCTGGATTGGGGGTTTTGAACTTTATGAGAAGTTTTCGCAGCATGCACGGTCTTACGGCCTGGAGATCCTTCAGGAAGAGGCTGATGCTGTTGAACCGGGGGAACAGTATCATTCAGTGCGTCTCGCCAACGGCAGCAAATTGAACGTACACAATTTGATTCTTGCCACTGGGCAAGCCCCAGGACCTTGAATGTGCCCCGCGAACAGAAAAACTTCGGTATGGGGTGTCCTACTGCGCGACCTGCGACGGTTTCTTTTTCCGCGAGAAGGTAGTCTCCGTCATCTCATACACAGATGCTCGGGAATCGATCAATTATAAACCAGCTCTTGTCCAAGAACACCTTTATATGAACGAGCTCCAGAACGCAGCATATTTGGCAAAAAGCCTTTCTGACGGAAACAGGCTCAGGATATTGCTTTTCGTCAGTCAGGGGAAAAAGTCCGTATCCGAAATCGTTAATGAGCTGAACTTGTCCCAGCCGCTCGTGTCCCATCATCTGAAAGAGCTGAAACACTCGCTTTTGGTCAAGGTCGAATGCAAGGGTCCCTTTGTGTACTATCAAGTATCGGACCCTAGAATCCTGGAGGTGGTGCGCTCTTTGGACACCATTGCCAAGGATCTGTTGTCGACTCAAAAAAACTTTTAAATGTAGGGGGAACATCGTCACCTATGGACAAGCTTTTGGAAGCAATTTCCCACATGCCGAAGGAAGAGGCCCTGTTGCAGACCACAAATCTGCTTGGACAGCTAATGGCCGACCTGGACAATGACACACGCGAACGGTTTGTGACGAGCTTGGTAGAACAATCCAAGGGGGACAAGGTTTCCAGTCTAGTGCATTTGTGACTCGCAGAATGCATGGGCGAAGGTGTCGACCCAACGCAGATGTGCCAAAGCCTGGTGGACAAGGTTTCCCAATCCGATCAACTCAAGGCCATCACAGATTCCGATCTTCTCGTCTTGTTCGAGGACTGGCTCGAAGAGCTGGAGTCGGAAGTGCTGTCCTTGAGTGATTCCCAAGGGCACTTGGATGAACAGGATTTGGCTCGCAAGCTCGGAATCTCGAGAAGAGGCGCAGAGTTTCTGATTTCAAAGCTGAAAAGAGAAGGACGGATTTGAGTCTAAGCCGTTGGCAATTACCAAACACAACAGGAGGAAAACACGGCATGGCGGAGCTGTACGTTTTCCATAGCGGAAATCCGGGATGAGCCACATGCAAGAAGGCTATAGGAGTAGCCGAAAAAATGCAGGAAAGGTTTGCAGATTCCTTGAACGTCCATATCAACACCCTCGATTCGGAAGCGGCGCAGGGCTATACATTCAAAAGCTCAACGAATGTTCTTTTCGAGGATGAGTGGCTGTCTCTAGATGTGGCTTTGGACGAAGATAAAATGGAAGACTATTTGTCCCAAAAACTATCGCGACAATAGCCAAATTGAACAGGCGGGCACGGAAAAGCTCAATGTCGTGAGACAAGTAAACAATTCGGAGGTTAATCCTTAGCCTGTAGGGCTTGCCACCCCCTGTATGGATTTAGCACCTGCCTCATGGGCTGGGTGAACGATCTGTATGAGCTGGGCATGGGAATAGATTGGGATTGCAGCAATTATTTGCCTAATGATTGCGAAATCGCTCATGCTGCTTTCAGTAGCGCAACTAGCATGCCTGAAGGAAAAAGGGCTTAGCGTATTCCATTAACAGCATTAAACTGGATAGAGGGTGCTATATGAGAAAAACCATGCTTGTGATCACCACTAAC
>CAYSPQ010000024.1:0-11449 GCA_964432965.1 uncultured Desulfohalobiaceae bacterium | reverse complement strand
GCATCACCTCTCAGGATCCGCGCCTGTATCGCAGACTGGATCCGGAGAAAGTGGCGGAGCGGGTGGTGGATATCTATCTCAGCTTCGACACTGAGCTGCGCAAGATCGTGGCTCCGCTGGGCCGTTCTACTTCCCTGCCCATCGGTATGGCCGATGCCTTGGGAGTGGACGACAATCACCTAGCGGAAAGGCTCAAGATACAGCATGTGGTGTAACAAGCTTAGAGCTTCAAGTGTTAAGTGAAAGTTTTTGGGTTTGATGTCTTTGAGAAGCCTAGGATCCTGAAAACCGAGGAGGACAGTTTTGGGCCAGGAGAGTGAGCAGGTCCTGCATATCCACGGCGTGGACAATGGCCGCCGCATTGAGTCCCGGGCTCTGGAGGAGCGGATTCAGCAGGCAGTTGCCGCCGGATATACCCGGCTCGAGGTCCATGCCCTGGGGCACCACGGTATCGGAGGCCGTCTCTGGCGGGCCGGGGAGAGCGAGGTAAAGATTGCAGTCCACGGCCCTCCGGGGCAACGCCTGGGCTCCATGGGCTTCCCCCACACGCGGATTGAGGCCCTGGAGCACGCCTCGGACGACGTGGGCTGGCTAAACGCCGGGGCGGATATAACGGTTCGCGGACATGCCAGCAACGGAGTGGCCAATGCCATGGCCCAGGGCCGGGTCAGCGTGGGAGGGAACATCGGGGCCCGGGGCATGACCATGACCAAGCACAATCCCCGCTTCCGTCCACCGGAGCTTTGGGTGCTGGGTTCCGTGGGCGATTACTTCGCAGAGTTCATGGCCGGAGGAGTGGCTGTGATCTGTGGTCATGAGCCTCAGAATCCGGAAAACGTTCTGGGTTATCGACCATGTGTGGGCATGGTGGGGGGAAGGATTTTCTTTCGGGGACCTCACCGGGGATACAGCCACGTGGATGCCAAGCAGAGCCCCCTCCGGGACGAGGACTGGCAATGGCTGCAGGACAATCTCGCCGCTTTCCTGGAGCGTATTGGCCGTACCGATCTCTTCGAGACGCTCGCCGAGCGCGATGCCTGGCAGCTCCTCGAGGCCCGCAGTCCCTTCGAAAAGCACTCTGGCTCCAAGCAGTCCATGCAGGCCTTTCGCCAGAGCGTCTGGGACCTGGAGCTGGGACGCGGAGGCCTGCTGGGCGATCTGAGCACCGCGGACCGCAGTCCGGTCCCCGTGATCACAACGGGAGATTTACGGCGCTTCGTGCCGGTCTGGGCCAACCGCAAGTACGTCGCTCCCTGTGAGGCCTCCTGTCCCACTGGTATGCCCGTGCAGGAGAGATGGCGTCTAATACGGGAGGGCCGGGTGGACGAGGCCGTGGATTTGGCCCTGGCTTATACCCCCTTCCCCGCCTCGGTCTGCGGCTACCTTTGTCCCAATCTGTGCGTGCAGGGCTGTACGCGGGGCAATAGTGGCATGCTTCCGGTGGATGTGGCTCAATTGGGCAAAAGGAGTCTGGAAGCGAATCTCCCGGCAGACTTGCCGGAAACAAGCGGCAAGAGAGTGGCAGTTGTGGGCGGCGGCCCTGCCGGTCTTTCCGTAGCCTGGCAGTTGCGGCAGAGGGGGCACGAGGCCGTGGTATACGATCGCGAAGGCCAGTTGGGGGGCAAGTTGAGCCGGATTATCCCCTCCTCGCGCATACCGGAGGAAGTCCTGCAGCCAGAGATCCAGCGCGTGCGTCAAGCCCTTCCTCATGTGAGGCTGCAACAGGATTTGACATCCGGGGACATTGAACTGCTCAAGCAGGACTACGACTATGTGGTCTTGGCGATTGGCACGCAAAAAGGGAAAACCCTTCCCATACCGGGAGGGGAACGCATGATTCCCGCCCTGGAGTTTCTGCGCAAGGGCAGGGCAGGACAGGCGCGGGTGGGTGAGAGGGTGCTCATCGTCGGCTCCGGCAACATCGGCTGCGAGGCCGCTGTTGAGGCTTCGCGGCAGGGTGCCGGCGAGATAACCATGATTCACTACCGCAGGCCTTCATCCTATGGCGAGGAGCAACGTCGGGCCCGCGAGGCAGGGGCTACTCTTCGTTGGCCCCTATCTCCTCAGGAAGTGGGCGAAGAGGGAGTATTACTGAGTAACGGGGAGTTCCTCTCCGTGGACACAGTGATTGTCTCCGTGGGCAATCAGACGGAAACAGATCTCCTCCCCGACACTGTCCGAACTAGAGATGGGTTTGTTGAGGTAGACGAACACTATAGGACATCGGACCCAAACATATTTGCCGTGGGCGAAGCTGTTGGGCCGGGCTTGATTACGGATGCGGTGGGGTCCGGGCGGGCTGTGGCCAGAGCCATAGAGGAGATGCAGTCCGGAAAAAGTCCCTCGAGGCCGGAGAGGCAAGTCATGGATATGCGCAGGATCCGCACTGAGTACTTCGATCCCAGGGTTGCCTCCCTGGACGGAATCGAGGATTGTTCCCGGCAGTGCGTCTCCTGTGGTGTTTGCCGCGACTGCGGTGTCTGCGCGGCAATCTGCCCCCAGGGGGCCATCTCCCGGGTGGATCCGGGCGGGGAAGGCTTCGAGATGCGTGTTAACCCCGAAAGGTGCATCGGCTGCGGCTTCTGCGCCGGGGCTTGTCCCTGCGGAGTCTGGGAGCTGGTGGAAAACGATCCCCTGGAGGAGTAGAAGGTTATTTGTACAAAGCTCAGGCTTCAGGAAAAAATCCTCTTGCAGCAAAAACGCTATAAAGGCGGCCAGCATGCCTTGTAGGCAGGAGATTGATCTTGTCCCGGTTTGCAGGCAAAATCGCGTTATGCATGATTTTGGCTATCATGAGCTGTACGCCCTGTATTTGGTTTCCCGATCTCTGACCGGCGCGGAGGAATTCAAGGATCAATTCTCCCGCGTGCTGC
Source organism: uncultured Desulfohalobiaceae bacterium (assembly GCA_964432965.1). Classification (GTDB taxonomy): domain Bacteria; phylum Desulfobacterota; class Desulfovibrionia; order Desulfovibrionales; family Desulfothermaceae; genus JAIPDU01. Next base: position 8,576 of record CAYSPQ010000024.1, on the reverse strand, counting down.
ACCTATTGAGCCAAGAGCTGGGCATGAACCGGGGGATGATCTCCCTGCTCGACTTTCACTCTGGACAGGTGTGGCTGGATGTGGCCCACGACGTTGAGGTGGGAACTGGCCAGATTCGCTACGGACCGGGGGAGGGAATCACCGGAAAGGTGGCCCAGAATGCCTGTCCCATGGCTGTGGCGGATCTGGAAAAAACCCCCCTGTTCCTGGATCGCACCGGCGCACGCAGTAACCTGAAAAGACAGGAGCTGGCCTTTCTCTGCGTCCCCATTTTTTATCAGGGCCATGTGGTGGGAGTTCTCTCCGTGGACAAGCTGAGCCGTCAAGTGGAGGACCTGGATCGGGAGCTGGAGCTTTTGTCCGCTGTCGCCGACCTCATGGGCAAGGCAGTGCATTTTCGAGCTGTGGAGGAGGAGAACAAACGGCTGCGCCGCATGCTGGCCGAGTCCCGGCGCCCCAGAACCAGTATTATCGGCCGGAGCAAGGGAATGCAGGAAGTGCTCCGCATGATCGATCAAGTGGCGGACATAAGCTCTACCGTCTTGATACTGGGCGAGACCGGAACGGGTAAGGAGCTGGTGGCCAGGGCCCTGCACGAGAATAGCAGCAGAGCGCAGGGTCCTTTTATCCAGGTCAATTGCGCCGCCATGCCGGAAAGCCTTTTGGAGAGCGAGCTGTTCGGGCACGAGAAGGGAGCGTTTACCGGGGCCACCGCCCGGCGCAAGGGGTGTTTCGAAGAGGCCCACGGAGGAACCGTCTTTCTGGACGAGATAGGCGAGCTCTCCTTCCAGGCCCAGGCCAAACTGCTCCGAGTGCTGCAGGAGAAGAGTATTCAGCCCTTGGGCTCCTCGCGCAGTCGCAGTGTCGACGTTCGGGTTGTGGTGGCCACGAACAAGGATCTGGAACAGGAAGTGGAGAAGGACGCCTTCCGCCGGGATCTGTATTTCCGGCTTAACGTGTTCCCCATATTCATCCCTCCCCTTAGGGAACGGGGCTCGGACATTCTGATGCTGGCTGATTATTTCGTGGTCAAGTATTCCGACGAGTTCGGCCGGGAAGTGAAAAGGATCTCTACTGCCTGTATAGATTCCCTTTTGGCCTATCACTGGCCAGGAAACGTGCGCGAGCTGGAAAACTGCATTGAACGTGCAGTTCTCCTGGCCGAGGGTGAAACTATAGAAACGGTTCATCTCCCCCCTTCCCTGCAATTGAAATCCGAACAAGCGGAGAAGGGAAGCTGGGGAAAGCTGGAAAGCATGGTGGGCAATTTCGAGCGCGACCTTATTGTGGATGCGCTCAAGGAAGCCAAGGGAAATCAGACCCGGGCGGCAAAGATTTTGGGAACCACGAAGCGGGTAGTGCAGTATAAGGTGACCAAGTACGGGATCGACAGCAAGAGATTCCAGGAAAAGGTATAGTTTTATGCCCGGCTTTGCGGGGCACAACAAGCCACGACTATAGCCGGGTGTTTTTTGCTGAGTAACTCAGAGCATACATTGTTCTGCAAAAGGTGCGGAAATGAGCATGCGTATCGGTTTGGCACAGATCAACCCAGTTGTAGGGGATTTTTCCGGCAACTGCGAACTTATGCTTCGTTATGTGCAAAAGGCGGAAGAAGAAGGCTGTGCTCTGCTGGTGTTCCCGGAGATGGCCCTGTTGGGCTATCCCCCGCAGGATCTTCTGGACAGGGAGGACTTTGTCGGAGGCAGTCTCCACTATTGGCAACGAATAGCCGAGGCGAGCCATAGGGTAGCCATCCTTTGCGGAGTGGTAGCCCCCAATGACTCCGGATCGGGCAAGCCCTTCCTAAACGCAGCGATTTTCTGTACAGAAGGCAGGGTGAAGCGGATCATGGCCAAAAGACTGCTTCCTTGCTACCACTTATTCGATGAAAAGCGCTATTTCCAGCCCGGGGCTGAACCGTGCTGGGTGGATTTCCGGGGTGTGCGCCTGGGGGTCACCATCTGCGAGGATCTCTGGAGCCGCGAACCCTCCTCGTTAGGCCAGGACCACAGTTGCGATCCGGTGGGCGAGCTGGCCGAGTTCTCTCCGGATCTGATCCTTAATCTTTCCGCTTTTCCTTATTATGCAGGTAATATGGAAGAGGTTCTCGATCTTCTGGCCTTGCACTGCCGCAAAAATAAAACTGCCCTGGCGTATGTGAACCAGGTGGGCGGAAACGATGAACTGGTTTTTCAAGGCGGGAGCACGGTTCTGGACCGGAGGGGACAGGTGATGGCCCGAGGAGCCGATTTTGTCGAGGATTTGCTCCTTTGGGATATGCAAGCCACTAATGCCACTATAGGGCGCACAAGACAAAGTGAAGAAAAGGAGATTCTCCAGGCTCTGCAACTGGGGTTGCGGGATTATGTGAGCAAGTGTGGATTCCGAAGGGTGGTACTGGGTCTCAGCGGCGGCCTCGACTCCGCGGTTGCTACCTGCGTGGCGGCCCTGGCCCTGGGGCCGGAGAATGTGCGAACCGTTGCCCTGCCTGGTCCCTACAGCGATCCGGCAAGCTTGCAGCTTTCCCGGGAGCTTGCTCAAAACATGGATGTCGAGCTGAATATCTTGTCCATAGAGGAGCTGTATAGTCTCAGCAGCAGTTGCCTGTCCCATCTTTTCCATAATAGGGAAAGAGATGTAACCGAGGAGAACATACAGGCCCGCTTGCGCGGCCTGTTGCTCATGGCTGTCTCCAACAAGTTCGGAGAGCTACTGCTCAATACGGGGAACAAATCCGAGCTGGCAGTGGGGTACTGCACCCTGTACGGGGATACGAATGGAGGAATCTCCGTTCTCGGGGATGTGCCCAAAACCATGGTCTATCGCTTGGCAGAGCTGATCAATGAGGAGTTGGGATGGATTCCGGAGGGAATTCTCTCCAGGCCTCCCTCGGCGGAGCTGAGCCCTGGGCAGAAGGACGAGGACACCCTCCCTCCCTATAGGGTGCTGGACGAGATTCTTCATGCCTATCTGGAGGAGAACCTTTCTCTAAAGGACATTGTGGCCAAGGGGGTCGAAGCCAGAACTGCGGAATGGGTAGTTCGCAGGGTCCTTGCGCAGGAATACAAGCGAAGACAGGGACCGCCGATTCTGCGCGTTACCAGCAGAGACTTAGGCAGGGGAAGGCGATTGCCTGTCGCCCACGGATACAGGGAGGCGCTGTGAGTGCAGGTATGAGTGCAAGTGCAGGGGTAGGTGTAAGTGTAGGTGTGAGTGTGAGTGGAGGTGGGAAGTTGAAGCGCTTATCAATGGATGGGAGTGGTTGGTGTCTATGCAATGGATGAGTTCGGGTTCTTTTCCAGATGTAAAAAAATAAGATTTCTCTTGTTTTGACCAACCGAGCATCTTCCACCAACTTCAAACAAATCCCCAGATCCAGTCACTTTCACCTCCACTTACACGCGCACATCCACCGATCGGAGGAGATATGAAAAAGATCGAGGCCATTATCAAGCCCTTTAAGCTGGACGACGTGAAGGAGGAGATGAGCGATCTGGGCCTGCAGGGTATGAGCGTGACCGAGATGAAGGGGTTCGGCAGACAGAAGGGCCATACTGAGGTATACAGGGGGGCGGAATACGTGGTGGACTTTTTGCCCAAGATCAAGCTGGAAGTGGTGGTTGCTGAGGATCGCGTGGAGGAGGTCTTGGAAGCCATCTGCAAGGTGGCCAGGACCGGGAAGATAGGCGACGGAAAGATATTTGTCACTTCCGTGGAGGAATGCGTCCGCATCCGGACCGGGGAAAGGGGGGAGCAGGCCCTGTAATAGGTTCAAATAGCCATGTGAGCCCCTGTTTGATAACTTGTCTTCTCCCGGGCTTTGCCTAGTGAGTCGCCCAACATGATTTGTGGCAAAGGCGGGATACAAAGACAACTGCAGTCCTTGAAGGCCTTGAGGGCTGTTGTCAGCCAGGGTAACGGCCTGGGAAAGCGAAGCATATAGTCCGGCTAGAAGTAGATGAAGGAAGAAGCGGGGAAAACGAACAGGCTCCATAGGATGGAGGCCAAAGATTGGTCTTTTTGTCTGGAAAGGCTGCGTGCCCTGAGGGATGCCTTCCGTACGGAGTGCAGACGAAAAGCTCCGGGAATAGAGGGAGCAAGGGAGTACGCAAAAGACGTGGGCAATGCCCTTTCCCGGCACCTCCCCTGGCAGGGGCTCCCTGAGCGGGACTGGGCCCTGATCACAGCAGGGGGGTTCGGCCGGGGTGAGCTGAGCTTCTCCTCGGATCTGGACCTTTTGTTCTTGTACCGCAGGCGCCTTACCGGGCAGATGGAGAACTTTCTGCAGGAGCTTGTCTCCGGTTTGTGGGACAGCGGGTTCAAGGTTGGACACGTGGTTTCCCCTTTTTCCGGCTTGGACAAACTAATGCGGCAGGATTTCTCCTTGCGGACCAATTACCTGGAAACCGGATACCTGCTCGGAGACCGGGAGCTGCACCGGGAATGGGCTAGTAGGTTCGTCCACTGCGGGGGTCCCAGACGGACCAAGCGCTTTGTGGACAACCTGGTCCGTTACCGGCAAGAAAGACTCTCCAGGTACGGGGAGAGCACCTATCTTCTGGAGCCCCATATCAAGGAGGGACCGGGCGGACTGCGGGATATCCATATCTTGCGTTGGGCGGGGGTCGCTTTGTTTTCCCGTACCGGAATACAGCCACTGCAGGATCGGGGGTTCTTGACCCGGAAGGAAAGTCGGTGGCTGGAAAAGGCCCGGGATTTCCTCTGGAGAGTGCGTCTGCAGTTGCACGATATAAGGGGCAGGCAACAGGATCACCTCCTGTTGGAGCATCAGCAGGACGTGGCCTCTCGGCTGGGATATGTGCCGGATCCGTATCAGGAGAAAGTATTCGGGGTGGAATCCTTCATGCGGGCTTTTTATCAGCACACCGCTAGAGTGAGGAGGGTGACCTCCTTCTTGCTGGAGCGCTTCGAACAGGAGTACCTCCGCCCTGGAAAGCAGCTCGGCAAGCGAAGTACCCTCTCCGGCCCCTTTGTCCTGGAAGGTCAGCATATAAGGTTTTACGATCCGCAACTAATACCCTCTCGTCCCGAGCTTCTCATGGAGCTTTTCTGGCAGGCCGCACGAACCGGAGCCCATTTCCACCACCAGACCGGGCAGATAGTGCGGGAAAACCTTGGCTCCTTCGGCCAGAACCAGCGCGTGGATCCCTACGTTCTGGAGCTTTTCTTCGATATCCTGCTGGACCCGGAAGCAGCCTATCCCACCCTGATGATGATGCTGGAGACCGGTTTTCTGGAGCAATTCATTCCGGAGCTGGAATCCATTCGTTATCGCATGCAATACGATGTGTATCATACGTACACAGTGGACGAGCACCTTTTGCGCACGGTGCGCGAAATGCATCTCCTGTTGGGGCCTGGGTGGGAAGAGTTGCCCGGAGCCACTGACCCGGAAAATGCTCAGATCTGGCAATCCCTGAAGGACAAGAGGACGCTTTTTCTGGCAGCCCTGCTGCACGATGTGGGCAAGGGACAAGGGGGCGGTCACGCAAGGAAGGGAGCAGAGCGGGTGGAGGTCATCTCTCAGCGAATGGGCCTTGCCGAGGGGGAAAGGGAGGAGCTCGTGTTCTTAACCCGCGAGCACCTCATTTTGGCCGAGACTGCCCTGAAGAGGGACCTGAGCGATGAAAAACCCATTGAGCGCTGCGCTGTCCGAATAGTCTCCAGGCATAGACTGTTCATGCTCTACGTGATGACCGTGTCCGATTCCAGGGCCACCGGACCCCAGATCTGGAACAGCTGGCGCAAGGCCTTGGTACAGGAGCTGTTCAGAAAGATCGACAACCTCATCCGTCGGGAAGGGGAAGGTTCCGGAGCCGAGCAGGCCCGTTTGGAGGAAGTTCAGGACAGGGCCAGAGACGCCCTGGGCGAGGACGGGATTTCGGAGAGGGAGGCTCACAGCTGGCTGGAGACTCTCTCCGTGCGCTATCTCCTGAATCGGGAACCGGAGGAGGTTCGGCGGCACTTCCGCCTAGAGAGGGAGCTGACTCGCACCGGTCTCCCCCAGTTGCAGAGTCGTCTGACCTCCAACGGCCTGTGGGAGATAACCCTGGCCTGTTGGGATCGGCCGGGACTCTTTGTGCTTTTGACAGGTATGCTCTGGGCCAACGGGATCAATGTGCTTTCCGCGGATTTGTACACCAGGGATTACGGGGTGGCTCTGGATATACTGGTGGTGGACCAGATTCCGGATCCGTTGCAACCGGAGCGGATTTTGGGCACCCTGCGCCGGGACCTGGAGCAGGTGCTCACAGGCCAGGTAACACTGGAATCCATGCTTCACTGGAAGCAACCCCGCGCACCGGTGGGGCAGAGGACCAAGATCGTGCCTCGCAAGGACAGGGTTCATATAGACGAGGAGGCCTCGGATTTCTACACCGTGATCGAGGTCTATACCTGGGATCGGCCCGGATTGCTCTATACCATTTCCCATGTATTGTTTCGCTTCTCTCTGACCATCCAGATGGCCAAGATCGCCACACCGGGAGCCCAGGTGGTGGACGTCTTCTATGTGACCGACGAAACCGGAGAAAAGATAGGGGATCCCGAAGTGCACTCCAGCTTGAGGGAAGCCATGCTTCAGGCCCTTTCCCAGAAGGAATAAAATGGTTGTCGAATTGACACTAAAATGTGTCTTCCCACCAGAGAAGCCTTTTCCTGGAAGCACTCAAGTTAAGAGGTCACCCTCCTGCCCGGAAGCACACGGGACAAAACTGTGCTTAGCCTGAAAAGAACAAGATTGTGTCAAGGGTGCTCTTAACCTTTTCTGCCTCTGGCAGCAGTATCAGTCCTTGTGAGGAAATGTTTTTTTCTGGGACCTCTGGAAGCACCCATACGGGCGACTTTTTTCTCCGGGGATCAATCTGGCCGAATGGGATCAAGTCGAAAAATAATTTTTAAAGAAGGTTGGGGAGCAACTGGCGGTGCCCCTGATAGTTTTTCTTTGCAAGCAAACCAAGAGTCAATTTAGAGGAGGAAAGTATGACTCCACGTGAAGTAATGGATTACGCCAAGAAACACGGGGCTCGGATAGTGGATTTTCGGTTCCTGGATTTTCCCGGGATCTGGCAGCACTTCAGTCTGCCTTTCGAGGAATTCGAGGAGGACTCCTTCGAAGACGGATTCGGCTTCGACGGGTCCAGCATAAGGGGATGGATGCCCATTAACGCCAGCGACATGCTGGTCATTCCCGATCCGGATACCGCGATGATGGATCCCTTCACCGAGGTGCCCACTCTTACCCTTATCGGGAATATAGTTGATCCGATAACCAAGGAGAAGTTCTCCCGCGATCCTCGCTATATAGCTCAAAAAGCGGAGGACTTCGTGAAATTCGCCGGAGTGGGGGACAGTGTTTTCATAGGCCCGGAGGCGGAGTTTTTTATCCTGGACGACGTCCGCTACGACAGCGGAGCAAATTACGGATTCTACTCCATAGATTCCGTGGAGGGAATTTGGAACACTGGCAGGCAGGAAAACCCTAACCTGGGATACAAGCCCAGGCACAAGGAGGGATATTTCCCTGTCCCGCCCACGGACACCTACCAGGATATGCGTACCGAGATGACGGAGATCATGAGGCAGGTGGGCATGCGCATAGAGTGCCACCACCACGAGGTGGCCACAGCCGGACAGGCGGAGATCGACATGCGCTTTACCCCATTGGTGCAGATGGGAGACCAGTTGATGTGGTTCAAGTATATTATCAAGAATGTGGCCCGCAGGCACAACAAGACGGTAACCTTTATGCCCAAGCCACTGTTCGGGGACAACGGCTCCGGCATGCACGTGCATTTAAGCATCTGGAACAAAGGGGAGCCTTTGTTCGCCGGAGATCGCTACGCCGGGCTAAGCGAATCTGCCATGTTCGCCATGGGCGGTATCCTGAAGCACTCCCAGGCCCTTTGCGCCCTGACCAATCCCACGACCAACTCCTATAAGCGGCTGGTTCCCGGGTACGAGGCACCGGTGAATCTGGCCTACTCCTCCCAGAACAGGAGCGCTGCTTTGCGGATTCCCATGTATTCCGCCTCTCCCATGGCAAAGCGTATCGAGATACGCTATCCGGATCCGTCCTGCAACGGCTATCTCGCCTTTAGCGCGCTACTCATGGCAGCCATGGACGGAATCGAGAACCGGATCGATCCGGGCGATCCCTTGGACAAAGACATTTATTCCCTCAGCCCGGAAGAGTTGAAGGATGTGCCCTCCACCCCCTCCTCGCTGGAAGAGGCCCTGCAGGCGCTGGAAAAAGATCACGAGTTCCTGCTCAAGGGGGATGTATTTACCGAGGACGTGATCGAGTCCTGGATATCCTACAAGCGCGAGCACGAAGTGGATCCCATCCGGCTCAGGCCGCACCCCTACGAGTTCATGCTCTACTACGACATCTAGGCAGACTTCACCCGGGCTCGGAAAGCTTGAGATTTTCGGGCCCCCTGCTCTAGAATTTTACCTCTCGACGTCAATCTCATCTTACTTTTTTACAACATCCATGTCCTGATGCGCCTGCAAAAAGTCTTTTTTGCAGGCGCAGATGACAGAAGACAGAG
>CAYSPQ010000023.1:0-11511 GCA_964432965.1 uncultured Desulfohalobiaceae bacterium | reverse complement strand
CGATGGTGGAGAGACCTCCGGCCAGGACACCGCCTATGACCACCGAGGTCACGATGTCCGGATTGTAGAAGTCGTTGAGAGCCAGGATGGTCATGTCCGGCCTGGCGATCTCCATGCCTTCCACTGCGGTGAAAAAGTTCCCGGCAAACCCGGCGCAGTAGGTTCCGCTGAAGAGCAGGCCCAGGAAGAAGACGAACCAGGGCATGTTCCATCTGGCGGTCTTCACGCTCCCTGAGGTGAAAACGCGCATGGCCAGATGGGGCAGGGCGATGGGCCCCATGGTAAAGGCCGGAATCAAGGCGAAGTACCACCTGTAGTCGTAGCGCATGTCAAAGAAATCCGGCAGCTCGTTCAGCATGGCGGGAACCATGTCCCCGTAGGCCAGCGGCGGGAACCACCAGCCGGTGGAACCCATGGCGTGCATGATGGCTCCCAGGGGGATGATCATGGTCAGGATCATGACCACGGACATGAAGGCGGCATTCTGGGTAAGGCCGTACATGCTGCCCAGGGTGATGAAAATGATGGTGGCAATACCCACAACTGCCAAGCCCCACTCGTAGGGCACGCCGAAGAGGACCTCAAAGGCCATGCCCAAGCCGATCATCTGGCCCAGGGCGTACATGATCATGGCCAGGGTTCCCCAGATGACGATGAGGATAGTGGCCTCGTTGCCATAGCGCGCCTTGATGAAGGTCGCCGGAGTATAGGCCTTCATCCGCCTCAGGCAGGTCCCGTAGAGCAGGGTGAGTAGCGGTATGGACAGGCCCCATTGAATCCAGAGAAAGACAAAGGGAACCTGCAGGTCGTAGATCAGAGCTATAACCCCCATAAAGGTGGCCAGGCTGGCCCACGTGGCCACCATGGCCAGACCGTTGACCACAGGTCCGATAGTAAAGCCTGCGGCATAGAAGTCGTCCGCGGTTGAAGTCATTTTCATGGACCGCCAACCGATGTAGTAGAGTATGGCAAAAAAGATGATAACTACGATTATACCTATCCACCACTGTTCAAATACAAATTCATAGGTTTCCATACGTCACTCCTTCTGCCAAGGATTGTGCAAGATATGCCTTGCAGATGAGCAGATTTCCCTTCCTCCAGGGCTTGCTTATCCCGCTATTCCTCCCTTTCACTCGACTCCTGTCCTTCCAGGGAATCAGTGTACTCCTGCAACTCGTCGTCGAATTTGTTCATCACGTGGGCCTGTATAGAGGTTAAGATAAGCAGTCCTATCCATCCCATGAGAATGGGGACAATGTAGTGCACCGGAAAACCCATGAAACTGCCGCCCTGCAGACCGGGGAAAATCACGAAGAGCTGAGCGAAATGACCAAAAACAAGCAAAAGCACGAAAAACAGGATGGTGAGAAAGATCTCCTTTCGATAAAGCCTTTCCTTCATTTGCGACCCTCCCTATTTTTTTGTGGTTAAAAGGATTCTGCCGCACAATATATTCTAAGCCTTCCGACAAGCTCCGTGCCCTGGCATTAATGCTCAAGGAGCGGAGCTTGCCCGGCATCGATCCGGAGACTGGCTACTTCTTGGAGCTAAGCTCGGGAAAGTCCCCGTAGAAATACTCGTTCTCCTCCCTTTCTTTGCCAGACTCCTGCTTCTTCTCATCGTGCTCCCGCAGCTCTATCCTGCGGATCTTGCCGCTGATGGTCTTGGGCACCTCCTCCACGAATTGCAGTATCCTAGGGATCTTGAACTTGGGAAGGATCTGCATGCTGTGCTGGAAGAGCTCCAGGGCCAGATCCCGGGAAGGCTCGTACCCCTTGTTCAGGATCACGTAGGCCTTTACCAGCTGATACCTCTCCGGATCCGGCACTCCGACCACCGCTGCCTCGCCTACAGAGGGATGTTCTATCATGGCGCTCTCCACCTCGAAGGGACCCACCCGGAAATCGGAGGTTTTGATCACGTCGTCTGCGCGACCCACGAACCACCAGTACCCGTCCTCGTCTATAAAGGCCCGGTCCCCGGTATAGTAGAAGTTGTTCACGAAAACCTTGCTGGTCTTTTCCGGGTCGCCGATGTATTCGGTAAACAGGCCTATGGCTCGCCAGCGATCCAGTCGCACCACGATATGTCCGGTTTCGTTTCTGCTGGTGATCTCGTTTGCCTCGTCATCCGCCAGAGTTACATCGTACATGGGGGAAGGCACCCCAAAGGAGCCGATGCGCATGGTTTCCTTCATCCAAGGGGCATTGCCGATCATGGCCGTGGATTCGGTCTGGCCGAAGAAGTCCCGGATCACATCCCCGGTGTGTTCCTTCCACTTCTGGATAGCCTCGGGATTCAAGGGCTCTCCCGCGCTAACCGAGTGACGGAGGGAGCTGAAGTCGAACTGACTCAGATCGAGACGGACGAACATGCGCCATCCGGTGGGAGGCCCACAGAAGGTGGTCACCTTGTACTTGCTCAAGTAATCCATGTACTTGTTCCCGTCCAAGGCCTTAAAGTAGAACCCGGCCACCGTAGCTCCCACATTGAAGGGAGCAAAAAAGCTGCTCCAGGCCCACTTTGCCCACCCCGGAGCGCTCAGGTTATGATGCAGATCGTCCGGCCGGATGCCGATCATCATGGTGGTGGACAAGTGGCCCACGGGATAGGAGGTGGCTGTATGCCCCACTCGCTTGGGCAATCCGGTTGTGCCGGAGGTGAAGAAGCAAAAGATCAGATCGTCGCTCTTGGTTTGAGCTGCCTGAGCGGTATCAGACTCCCGCTCCAATTCGGAGTAGGAGGTCCAGCCCTCCTTCTCTCCCAGGACAAGCTTAACTTTGGGATTTTGTCCGGTTTTCTCCAGCGCTTCATCGATAGGCTCCGCAGAACTGGCGTCCGCCAGTATCACGTCCGGCGGATACGTCTCGAACCGAAACTGCAGCTCCCGCACGGTCATGGTGGTCGCCGTGGGTACGTTAATCAGGCCGCCCTTTACGCTGCCCAGAGTGCCGATCCAGGTCTCGGGCACAATTGGGGACATCATGTAGATATTGTGCCCTTTTTCCACCCCGAAACGGCGTACATAGTTCAAAAACTTGTTAGCTTCTGCGGACAACTCATTATAGGTAAAGCGTCGTTCGCTACCATTTTCCATGCTTGCCCAAAGCAAAGCAGTATTGTTGCCCCGCTCGGCAACATGAAGGCCTTCGAAAATCTCCTCGGCCCAGTTGAAATGTTCCGGCAAGGCTGCAGCATTTAACTGATCAAAGAACTCCTGTACCTTTTGTTTCTTCTTTTCATCATCGGCCATGGTGCTAATGTTCATAGCCTCTTTGTACATGCTCTGAAGTCCCATGCTCCCCTCCTTTTATGTCATTTCCTTTCTATTGCTTTTTTTTCTACCCTTTTGCTTTTTACTATGCTTCATCTATAGTCTCTGGCTTGAAAACAAAAACAGAGCCTAAAGCCCATGGCTAGCTACAGACATAGCTCTCAATTTGAATCAGTGCTTCTCTTTTATCTCTATTTTCTTCTACCATAACAAATTCTTTTTTTGCAATACCATGGCAGCATTTTTTTTACTTTTGTCAACCCAAAAACCTCTTGCCCACTTCTTCCGCCAGGGAATGGGGGTCGGCCTTTTTTTCCACCACCCTCTGGACCAGCTCCTGCATTTGCCCGCTCTGCTCCAGCTGTAGCAACATCGGGTCCAGCAGGACTTCCTTTATGGCGTGTGTCAGCTGCAGATGCGCCTTGCGCTGCTCGCGCTTCTCCAGAATGCCTTTGTCCACAAGGATCCCATAGTGATCGTCCAGGCTTTGCCGCACCTGTTCCACCTGCTCCGCGAACTCCTCGGGATGGGAAACGTCCTGCAGCATCATAACCGGCGGACGCCACCCGGAGTGATGCTCCTCCACCATGTTCACCATCTTGGTCAGCTCCTGATAGAGCTTGCTGGCCCCTTTACGGTCCGCCTTGTTGATAACGAACATGTCCGCTATCTCCATGATCCCCGCCTTCAGGGTCTGCACCTCGTCTCCCATTCCCGGGGTCAGGGCCAGGATTACGCTATGGGCGTTGTTCATGACATCCACTTCCGATTGCCCAGTACCCACTGTCTCCAGGAAGATAATGTCCATGCCCATGGCGTCCAGCACGTGCACCGCATCATCCACTGCAGCCGCCAGTCCGCCCAGGGCGCCCCTGGTGGCCAGACTGCGGATGAAAACGCCATTGTCCTCGGCGTGTCTTTGCATCCGGACGCGATCCCCCAGGATGGCTCCTCCGCTGAAGGGACTGGTGGGGTCCACCGCAAGCACGCCCACTCTTTGCCCGGTAGAGCGATAACTGGAGATCAGGTTGTCCGTGATAGTGCTCTTGCCCGCACCCGGCGCTCCGGTTAGGCCAACAACCCGCGCTTTTCCGGTATAGGGAAAAAGCTCCTTGACTAAATCCCGCGCGCGGGGATGCTTGTCCTCCAGATTCCGGATAAGGCGCGAGGCAAGGCGGACATCCCCGGCCCTAATCCTCTCCGCTGTGCCCATGTCAACTCCGGTTCCGCCCTCTTGTTCACTCTTCATGTTTGCTTCTCTTTGCCTAGAGAGCCTCCTTGGACTCCACATTTTTCTCGATCCAGCCAATTATCTCCTCCAGCGGGGTGCCCGGGGTAAAGACCTCTTTGATACCCTGCTCATGGAGATAATTGATATCCTTTTCCGGAATTATTCCTCCTCCGATAACCGGGATGTCTCCGCCCCCGCGCTGCTCAAGCTGCTGGACCACCTTGGGGAACAAATGCTTGTGGGCTCCGGATAGGCAGCTCAGGCCGATCAGGTCCACATCCTCCTGCAGGGCTGCTTCCACGATCTGTTCCGGAGTCTGGTGACATCCGGTATAGATCACCTCGTAACCCGCATCGCGGAAGCTCCGGGCCAGGATGCGAGCCCCCCGATCGTGACCGTCCAGGCCCGGCTTGGCCACCATGATCCGCAAGTTCTTCTGAGCCATTACAATCTCCCTCCTGCGTATTCTTTTTAGGGGAGCACGGCAGCTCAAGTCGCTTGAGTCCGCCATTCTCTCTGAAACCTTTTTTGCTAACAAGCTGTTGAAAAAGTCCTTATCAGACAGGGCGTTCAAAAATTCCAAGTGCAAGGCGCGAGAAAAGTTCAAGTATAGTTGGTTTCCGAAGGAAACAAACTATTGTTTCTTTTTCGCAAAAAGAGACAAAAAAGTTGGATATAACTCTCTGACTTTCTTGCTTTTTCTTTTTTTTGAAAAGAAGAAGCGTAGCTCTTCCGTTCCGGACGAGCTAATGAGAGCTTGAATCCGGCACCTATTTGGGAAGCCAAGTCAATCAGACGCCCTCTTGTCACCGCAAATAGGTGCCGGACAACACAGCAATTAAAAGATTTTCAACGCCCTGCTAAAACAGCCCCGGATCCCTGTACTCCCCGTATACTTCGCGATAGACGTCACAGATCTCCTGCTCCGTTGCCAGATTCTTGACCGCCTCGATGCAGTAGGGCATTACATTCTCCCCCTTGCGGCAGGCGTTGCGCAGATCCTCCAGACACTTCTTCACCGCCTGCTCCTCGCGGTTGTTCTTGACCCATTGCAGTCTCTCCAGCTGCAAGCGCTCCACTTCCTCGTCGATATCCAGCAGGGGGCATTCCTCCGCCTCCTCGGTCACGTATCTGTTTACTCCCACCAGGGTCTTTTCTCCGGATTCTATCTGCTGCTGATACTTGAAGGCAGCATCCGCAATCTCCATCTGCGGATAACCCTCCTCGATGGCGGCAAGCATTCCGCCCTTTTCGTCGATTTTTTCGATATACTCCAAAGCTCCTTCCTCCATCTCGTTGGTCAGCTTCTCTATGAAATAGGAGCCTCCCAACGGGTCCACGGTATTGTCCACTCCGGTCTCCTCTCCGATGATCTGCTGGGTGCGCAGGGCTATCTGTACCGAGTGGTCCGTGGGCAGGCAGTACACCTCGTCCAGGGAGTTGGTATGCAGGGACTGGGTGCCGCCCAGGACCGCGGCCAGAGCCTCCACTGCGGTGCGAACCACGTTATTGTAGGGTTGCTGCGCGGTCAGGGAGCACCCCGCGGTCTGGGTGTGGAACCGCAGCCATTGGGAACGGGCGTTTTCCGACTTGTAGCGGTCGCGCATCACCCTAGCCCAGATGCGGCGGGCGGCTCGCATCTTGGCGATTTCCTCGAAGAAATCGATATGGGAATTGAAGAAAAAGGAGAGCCTTGGCGCGAACTCGTCCGGATGCATCCCCTTCCTCTCCATAACGTCCTCCACGTAGGCCATCCCGTCGCGCAGGGTAAAGGCCAGCTCCTGAATAGCCGTGGATCCCGCCTCGCGAATGTGATAACCGCTTATGCTGATGGTGTTCCATCTGGGAACGTGCTTAGCCCCGAACTCCACAGTATCGCTGATCAGCTTGATGGAGGGCTCCGGGGGAAGCATGAAGGTTTTCTGGGCTATGAACTCCTTGAGCATGTCGTTCTGGATGGTCCCGCCGATCTTCTCCAGGGGCACTCCCTGCTGCTGGGCGCAAGCGCAATACATGGCCCACATGACCGTGGCCGGGGGATTGATGGTCATGGAGGTGGTTACCTTGTCCAAGGGAATATCCTGCAAGAGGATCTTGAAGTCCTCCAGGGTGTCCACCGCCACCCCACAGCGGCCGCACTCCCCAGCAGCCTTGGGATTGTCCGTGTCATAACCCATCAGGGTGGGGAAGTCGAAGGCTGTGCTCAGCCCAGTCTGGCCCTGATTGAGCAGCATCTTCCAGCGCTCGTTCGTGTCCTTGGCTGTGCCCATTCCGGAAAACATGCGATAGGTCCACAGCCTGCCCCTGTATCCGTTGCAGTGTATCCCCCTGGTAAAAGGGAACTGACCGGGGAAGGAGAGGTCTTTCTCGAAATCCAGATCCTGGATGTCCTCCGGAGAGTACACCGTCTTGATCTCGTGGTCGGAAACCGTGGTGAATCTCTTGTCGCGCTCCCCGAGCTTGTTCACCGTTTTGCGGACCTCGTCCTCCCATTTCTTTCTGAGTTCGCTGCAGGAATCCAAGAGTTCCTTGGCGAAATACATATCTTCCTCCGTTTCTGCGCTTTGCCCCGGCTCTCTTGGCAACCAGAAGGCCGGATATTGGGAAAAATCGGTTTCTCTTCTTCTTTTAAAATGCGACCTGGCTCCTCTTTTTCTTTTGAAAAAAGAAGAAGCAAGAAAATCAATGGAAACTAGCTATAGACGTAAAAGCCTCTTCCGCTCTTGCGGCCCAGCCAGCCTGCATCCACATAGGAACGAAGCAAGGGCGCGGGCCGGAACTTGGGATCCCCGTATCCCTCCTGCAGGACATTCATGATAGAGAGCACCGTGTCCAGGCCTATTAGGTCCGCCAGAGCCAACGGTCCCATGGGATGGTTCATACCCATCCTCATGATTGCATCAATTCCCTCCACGGAAGCAACTCCCTCGTAAAGCTCCCAGATGGCCTCGTTGATCATCACCATGAGGACCCGGTTGGAGACAAAGCCGGGCACGTCCCTGCATTCCACCGGAGTCTTGCCCAGGCTCTCCGCCACCTCCTTCACGGTCTGGGTCACCTCCGCAGATGTGGCCAGTCCGTTTATGACCTCCACCAGCTTCATAACCGGGACCGGATTCATGAAATGCATCCCGATCACCTGCCCCGGCCTGTTGGTGCAGGCCCCGATACGGGTTATGGGCAGGGAGGAGGTGTTTGTGGCCAGAATCGCATGTTGCGGCGCATTATGGTCCAGCTCGGAGAAGACATGGGACTTGATCTCCATCTTCTCCACCACAGCCTCCACCACCAGATCTGCTCCCTTGGACTCTTCCAGGCTGGTAGTGGTCTTGATCCGCTGCAATGTCTGATCCTTGTCCGCAGAGGTGATCTTCTCCTTGCTCACCGCCTTGTCCAGTTGCTTCTCTATGCCGGAGACCCCCTTTTGCACCAGATCCTGGCTTATGTCGTGCAGAACCACCGCATAACCGGTCTGAGCCGCAACCTGAGCGATGCCGCTGCCCATTTGTCCTGCTCCAACAATCATTATCCTCTCTATGGCCATGCAACAGCTCCTTTAATTTTTTCCTCTCACTTGCTTGCCAAAATCTCGGGAAAAATGCCGGCAATCCTCAGCCTTCCACCCGGATGAGCATAGCGTCCCCCTGGGCCAATCCGGAACAGATGCCGCAGACGCCTATTCCCCCGCCTCTGCGGCGCAACTCGTAGGCCAGGGTCATCACAATCCTCGCCCCTGTGGCGCCAATGGGATGTCCGTAGGCAATCGCCCCGCCGTTGACGTTCACCTTCTTCCGCATTTCCTCCGGGGTAAGCCCCAGGATGCTGCGGGCGCTGATCAGGGTCACCGCGGAGAAGGCCTCGTTTATCTCTATCAGGTCTACGTCCTGCACAGTCATGTTGTTCTGCCGCAGCACCTTGTAGATGGCCAGACCCGGAACCGTGGCGATGTCCTTGCTTTGCTGCGAGACCTCCGCATAGTCGATGATGCTGAAAAGCGGCTTGGCCCCTATTTCCTCTGCCTTGTCCCGGCTCAGGAGAAGGCAGACGTCCCCTCCGTCGTTTATACCCGGTGCGTTTCCCGCGGTAATGGAGCCAGCCTCTCCTGTAACGCGGCTGGTGTGATTGAACACCGCAGGCAGCTTGGCCAGGCTCTCCAGGGTGGTTTCCGGTCTCGGCTGCTCATCGCGCTCCATGACTTCCGTTTTCTTGCCTGCCTGGACTTCCACGGGAAAGATCTCCTCCTGTAGACGACCCTGCTCCATGGCTTCCGCTGCCGCCTGTTGCGAATGCAGGGCCCACTCGTCGTTGTCCTGCCTGGTAAAGCCGAACTCGTCGCTGGTTTCGGAGCCGTTCTCCGCCATGTGTCTATTGTAGAAAGGGTCCCACAGACCGTCATAGACCATCAGGTCCTCTATGCGGGCCGAAGGCAGGGCCATACGCCTTCCGAAGCGCATGTCCGGAAGGGAATAGGGGCAGTTGGACATGCTCTCCTGTCCGCCGGAGATGACCACCTCTGCCCGGCCCAGCATGATCATCTGCGCCCCCAGATCCACCGTCTTTATTCCGGAGGAACACACCTTGTTCATGGTGATGCAGGGCACGGACTCCGGCAGGCCAGCCAGGAACGCCGCCTGCCTTCCGGGGACCTGTCCACAGCCAGCAGTCACTACCTGACCCATGAAGACGTAGTCCACATCCCCCGGTGCGAGCTTGTCCTCTGTGCGGCGCAGCACCTCCTGAATGGCCAAGGCCCCCAGCTCTGGGCCGTCGTACTGCTTCAGCCCTCCACCCAGTCTTCCGTAGGGGGTTCGGCATGCCTCGATGCAGACCACCTCGCGGTGTTTTCCGTACTGATTGGACACTTCCCTGCCCACTGCGGAGTAATCGGGCTTGCGCTGCCCGAACCCGGCGGGCTTGCTTTCCGCATAGTATTTTTCCCTCACTCTCTCTATTCTTTGCGCCTTTTCGCTCATGAAATCCACCCTTTAATCCTTTCTCTCCATTCGATTCACTGCTTCCTTTACTTCCTCCACCGAGGATTCCTCCTCTATAGTGGACAAATCCCCCAATTCCTCGCCGCTCCAGGCCTTCTTCAGCACCCGGCGCATGATCTTGCCGCTGCGCGTCTTGGGCAGCATATTCACAAACTCAATCCCTTTAAATACCACCACCGGGCCCATGGTGTTCCGCACATGCTGCAGGATCTCCTTTTCCAGCTCCGGAGAGGGCTCGTATTCGGATTTAAGGACCACGAAACCCAGACAGACCTGACCGCGCATCTCGTCCGGGACGCCGGCAACTGCTGCCTCGCCCACTGCGGGATGCTGCACCAGGGCGTTCTCCACCTCGATGGTCCCAATCCGATGATCGGATATCTTGATCACCTCGTCCGAGCGGCCGCTGAACCAGACATATCCGTCCGTGTCCCTGCTGGCCGCGTCCCCGCAATAATATGAGCCCGAGGAACCCATGGTCTTTTCCCAGTATTCCTCGGTATACTGTTCCAGGTTGCCGTAGAGGGTGGGAGTGAGTCCCGGCCAGGGCCTTCGCACCACCATGGTCCCCCTTTCTCCGGGAAGCAGACTCCGTCCGGTGATTTCGTCCACCACCTCGGGCACGATTCCCGGCACCGGCAGGCAAGCCGAGCCCGGCTTGATGGGCATGGTGCCCAGACCGTAGGGATTGGCGAACATGGGTGCCGAGGATTCCGTCTGCCACATATGATCCATCACCGGGATGCGGTCCTGAAAGGCCTCCTTCTGCAGCCATTCCCAGACTGGCGGATTCAGAACCTCTCCGGCGCAGAAAACACGCTCCACCGAGGAAATGTCATGCTTGCGGATCTGCTCCGTACCCAGCATCATTAAGGCCCGAGCTGCAGTAGGAGAGAACCAGGCTCCGGTCACCTTGTGCCTCTCGATTACCTCCCACCACATGTCCGGGTGGGGATAATTCGGCGTCCCCTCATAGAGTATGGAGGTGCATCCGGATAGCAGCGGCTCGTACACGTTGTAGCTGTGTCCCACGATCCAGCCAATGTCCGAGGTGCAGAACCAGACATCCTCGGACCTGCGCCCGTATATCCAGTCCGCCATGCAATAGATGTAGAGCTGGTACCCTCCGTGGCATTGCACGGTGGGCTTGGGCTTCTTGGTGGTCCCGGAGGTGGGAAGGATGAAAAGGTACTCGTTGGCCTCCATTTCCTCGAATTCACCACTTTGTCCCTTACCCCTCTCCAAGAAGTCCTGCCAGGCTATGTCCCTGCCCTGCACCATCTGCGGCATCTCCTGCCCGCGAATAAAGACTGCCGCAGAGTCCACTCCATGTTCGGAGAGCTCCAATCCCCGATCAAACATCTGCTTGAGGTAAACCGGCTTTCCCGCCCTGGAACCTAGGTCCTGCACCAAGGCCACCTTGGGAGTGGTCAAATCGATGCGATCGGCTATAGCACCCGAGGAAAAGCCAGCGAAAACGGCCACGTGTATTGCCCCGATCCTGGCGCAGGCCAGCATGGCTGCCGCGGAATCTATGGACATGGGCATGTAGATCAAAACACGATCCCCACGACCCACTCCCAGCCCTCGCAGTGCGGCGGCATAGCTCTTTACCAGCTCCAGAAGCTCGCTGTAGGTGATATGTCGCGTTTCTTCGCGCTCACCGGAAACCTCGATAAAGGCGGACTTTTCTCCGTGCCCCTTTATAATCTTGTTATCCAGGCAATTATAGCAAATGTTCGTAGTCGCCCCCTTGAACCAGCGAAAGGAGGGATACTCCCACTCCAAGGTCTTCTCCCATGGCTTGAACCAGTGAATGTCAGCAGAAGCATTCTGGGCCGCCTCGTTCCAAAATCCCAGAGGATCCCGGGCGGCTAGATCCCACATCTTTTGATAATCCCGGAGAAAAAGCGTGTTCCTCATTTCTGCCCTCCCCTTTTTTTGCCCTTGCCCAAACCCCGGCTGGAAACAATTTCCACAACCCGGACAGCAAAACTTTGTTTTTTGTG
>CAYSPQ010000022.1:0-11574 GCA_964432965.1 uncultured Desulfohalobiaceae bacterium | reverse complement strand
CGGAAGCGGGCCGAATAACCAGTGCAGCCACGGAATGGGGGATACCCGTTCTGGCGATGGTCTATGGCAGGGGGCCCAAGATCCAGGACGGATACGATCCAGAGGTGGTGGGTCATTGCGCCCGCGTGGGCGAGGAACTGGGAGCGGATGTGGTCAAGGTGAACTATACCGGCAGCGTGGAAAGCTTTCGAAAGGTGGTGGATGCCTGCTGCATTCCGGTGGTCATCGCGGGAGGAGCCAAGATGGACACCCGGCAGGAGCTGATCCAGATGGTGCACGACTCTGTTCTGGCTGGCGGAGCCGGCCTTTCTGTGGGCCGCAATATCTTTCAGGATGACTCCCCCTCCAGCCTGGTGCACGTGCTGCACAAGGTGGTGCACGAAGGATATTCCGTGGAGCAGGCCATGCAGATTTTGCAGTAATCGGGGTGGCCGGGGAACAGCTTCCTTTGTTCAGGAAGCGCAAACCGGAAGAAAAAAGCAGTGAACCGCAGAGAAAAGAGCGAGGATGACTTATGGCGCTACCCATCTATTTTCAGGCCATTCCCTTCGACAAGTCGCTGGTGACCATGGCCCTGGAGGCGGGGGTGGACGCAATAATAGTGGAGCCGGAAAGGGTGTCCGAGGTGCAGGCCCTGGGCCGCATCCCCACCTTGACCCCGGATGACTTTACCATCTTCTCCATATCCACCAAGGAGGAAGAGGAGGAGGCTGCCCAGGCCCTGCGCAACGGAGCAAGGGTCCTGGTGCGGCAGGGATGGGAGATCATTCCCGTGGAGAATCTTTTGGCTGTGGAAAAGGGCGAGCTGGGAGTCGAGGTGGAATCCGCCTCCCGGGCGGAGCTTGCCAGCGGGATTCTGGAGAAGGGGGTGGATTTTCTGGTCCTCTTGCCGGAAGCCAGCAGGGAAATGGGGCGAATAGTGGGTGATCTGCGCTTGAGCGAGGGATATATGGAGCTGGAGACTGCCCAGGTAACGGAAATCAGGCCGGTAGGCCCCGGACATAGGGTATGCTTAGATACCTGTTCCCTGCTGGGCACTGGGCAAGGGGTTCTGGTGGGCAACTCCAGCGCGTTCGCCTTCCTGGTTCACGCAGAGACCGAGGAAAATCCCTATGTTTCCTCCAGACCTTTTCGGGTCAATGCCGGAGCAGTGCATTCCTATATAGTTCGACCCGGGGACCGCACCAGTTACCTGGAGGAACTGAAAGGAGGAGATGAGGCCCTAATCCTGGATTTTCAGGGCAATACCAGCCTGACCACTGTGGGCAGGGTCAAGATAGAGGTGCGGCCCCTTCTTTTGATCTCCGCCCGCACGGACTCCGGACAGGGCCAGGTGTTTGTGCAGAACGCGGAAACCATTCGCCTGGTCCGTCCGGATGGCCGTCCGGTGAGCGTGGTTTCCCTGAAGGAGGGAGACAGTGTGCTTTGCCGCACGGAGAAGGGTGGCAGGCATTTCGGCATGAAGATCAAGGAAAACATAGAGGAAAGATAGATGAGCGAGCGATCCGAATCCGGCGGGAACGAAGACGGGGCCCGTGCCGACCTTCAGAATCTGCGCTCCGAGATAAGCCGCACGGACGAAGCCCTGGTGGAGCTTTTGAACAAGAGGGCGGCTCTGAGCCTGGAGATAGGCAGACTCAAGTCGAACAGCGAGGACACCGTATTCAAGCCCTTTCGGGAAAAGGACGTCCTGCAGGACTTGGTGCAGACGAACCAGGGCCCCATGCCCAACGAGCACTTAAGGGCGATCTACCGGGAGATCCTGTCCTCTTCGCGCAGCCTGCAGAGGCCGCAGAGAGTGGTTTATCTGGGTCCGGAGGGCACCTTCTCCCATTTCGCCGGTTTGCGCTATCTGGGTCGCTCCTCAGAGTTTCATCCCCAGGGCAGCCTGGAGGAGGTCTTTCGGGAGGTTCGCCAGGGAGGAGCGGATCTGGGGATAATCCCTCTGGAGAATTCCCTGCAGGGAACGGTAGGCCAGAGCCTGGATCTCTTCCTCCGCTACGAGGTGTTCATCCAGGCGGAGATATTCTGCAAGATTACCCATAGCCTGCTGGCAACCGAGGACAGCCTTTCCGAAATCCGGGTAGTGCATTCCCATCCTCAGGCCCTGCAGCAATGCACCGCTTGGCTGAACTCCAACCTGCCGCGGGCCGAGGTGGTTCCCGCTGAGAGCACTGCTGCTGCGGCCAAGCGGGTACAGGGCAAAAAGGGGGAAGCGGCTATTGCCCATCCCGCCCTGGCCGAGAGCCATGATTTGTACGTGCTGCAGACGGGCATAGAAGATCTGCCGGAGAACTGGACCCGCTTCCTGATCATCGGGGGCAAGATGCCTTCTCCCGGAAACAGGGACAAGACCTCCATGCTGTTCACCCTCACGGACAAGCCGGGCGCCCTGGCGAGTATGCTCAATTGTCTAGCCAGGGAGAACGTGAACATGAAGAAGCTGGAGTCCCGTCCCATGCGGGAGGAAAGGTGGCAATACGTCTTTTTTACGGATGTGGAATGCGATCTGAACCTGGAGAGCTATTCACTGCTCATGCAGAATCTAAGGGAGAACTGCCACAATCTGCGCATATTGGGGAGCTATCCCAACGGACCCTATCTGGACTTGTTAAGTGACGAGTTTCGTTGAAACAGGAAAAGGATCATCCATGAAGACCGTAGCAGCCCCGCCCAGCAAATCCGTGTCGCACAGGGCCTTGATAGCTGCCTCCCTGGCGCAGGGAACCTCGCTTGTGCGGAATGCCCTGGAAAGCGAGGATCTGGAGCGCACCGCGCACTGCCTGCGCCAGCTTGGTGCCGTCATCAAGGAGGAAGGCAAGGGGGCCTATTATGTGGAGGGAATAGAGTCCAAGGGCTCCACAGGGGCAGAAACCGTTGTCCTGGATGTGGGAGAATCAGGAACCACCTGCCGGCTCCTGGCCGCGGTCGCAGCGGCAGTGGGAGGCGAGTATCTCCTGCAGGGCAGGGGCAGGATGCACGAAAGGCCCATCGGATCCCTGACCCGCGTGCTGGAGCAGATGGGAGCCCGGATTTTCTGGGAGGCAGATCCGGGATATCCCCCTTTGCATATTTCCTCCCGGGGGCTTTTCGCAAACCGGGTGGAAGTGGATCTGGAGCAGAGCAGCCAGTATCTGTCCGGCCTCCTTCTTTCCGCCCCCTTTTACGCACCGGTGCGGATAGGGGTTTCTGGGGAAAGGGCTGTCTCCTGGCCCTATGTGGCTTTGACTTTGCAGGTCATGCAGGATTTTGGGGCAAGCTTTTCCGTCCGTATCCGGGAAGGAGAATCCTGGAGCGAGGTCCCGTGGAGCCGGGTGGAAGAAGCGGTCCCTGGAGGGATCCTCTTCCTGGTGAATCCGGGACAATATGCATCCCGAAGCTATAGCGTGGAAGGGGACTGGAGCAACTCCTCCTACTTCTTGGCTGCTGGGTCTCTTCTGCGTTCCGGGGTGAGGGTGACCGGCCTGGTTCCGGACTCCGTACAAGGGGATCGTCGCATTGTGGACATCCTGGAGACCATGGGAGTCAACCTTTCCACGCAAAGCAAGGGAATAGAGTCGCGACCCGGACACCTGCGCGGAGCGGATCTGGACATGGGCTCCTGTCCGGATCTGGTGCCCACAGTTTCCGTGTTGGCCTCCCTGGCCGAAGGGAATACGCGAATTCGAAACGTGGCTCATTTGAGGCTCAAGGAGAGCGACCGCCTGCAGGCGATGGCTGGACAGATCCGCAAGACCGGGGCCCAAGTGGAGCTGTTCCAAGATGGTATGGCCATTGAGCCGTCGCAAGAACTTCGCTCCGGGTCCATGCAATTTGAAACCCATGGCGACCATAGGCTGGCTATGAGCCTCTCCTTGTATGAATTGGCAGGGATTGGTGTGCAGCTGGACCAGCCGGGATGCGTGGCCAAGTCCTTTCCCGATTTCTGGGATAAATGGAAACGGATAGTTGAAGATGATTGAGCACAATATGGCCGAGGCAACCATAGTGGGGGGCAGAGGAGCCATGGCCAGCTTTTTCAAGCCGCGCCTACAGTCGTGCGGGCTCAGGGTACACAACCTGGACAAGCCCCTTTCCAGGCAAGAGTCTCGAGAACGAGTTCCGGGCAGCGACCTCCTCTTGCTAGCCGTTCCCCCGGAGGCTGTACAGCAGGTATTGGAGGATCTTTCCGGCTTCCTTTCCCGGCATACTATTCTGGTTGATATCTGCTCCGTGAAGGTGAGGCCATTGCAACGGATGCTGCAGATGCATCAGGGCCCTGTAGTGGGTTCTCATCCCCTCTTCGGCCCGGATCCAGATCCGCAGAATCCACTGCGAGTGGCCCTGATTCGGGGTAGAGACGAGCAGGGCTTTCGGCGAGTTCTCGATCTGCTGCAGAAAGCTGGAACACACCCCTTCGAGTCCGAAGCAGAGGAGCACGATAAGGCCATGGCCTATATCCAAGGTTTGAATTTCCTTAGCAGCATGGCCTATCTGGCGGCTTCTGCGCACGCTCCCTCCATAGAGAAGTATGTAACCCCCTCCTTTGAAAGACGCCTGGAGGCCGCTCGCAAGATGCTCAACGAGGACGCACGGATGTTCGCCGACTTGTTCGAGGCCAATCCCCATAGCCTGGAAGCCTTGCGCTCCTATCGCAACCACCTCGACCTCGCCGCTGACGGGGAGGTCGATCTTTTGCTGAACAAAGCCTGCTGGTGGTGGAAGGAAAAGGACAATTCAAGGGGAGGAGTGTAGGCTCTCAAGGAATAAGCCAGCGGTGCATGAGGCCGCATTCCTCCCCGGAATGCGGCCTCTTTTTTTATTGGAAACCAGGAGGAATGCATATGGAGACAGTAAGCCTAAAGCAGTTTGCCGCTACCTACCCGGCGGACACGCAAACACCCATCGGCATGTACATGGATTTCGTGGGCGCCGGGCCGGGGGTTCTGCTTCAGAGTGCGGAAGTGGACGGACGTCTGGGTCGTTACAGCCTCATCGCCTGGGATTTCCGGCTTATAGCCGAATGCAGGGCAGGCAGGCTGTCCTGCAGTGTGTGGGACAGCGATTTGGCTCCTCTGCGCGATTTTTCCGGAAAGGAGTTCCTGCCCGGGCTCAGGGAACTGATGCAATGCCTGAGTCTTGCTCCTCCCGAGGATCATCCGGAGTTGCCCGCCCTGACCCGGTCCCTGGTGGGCTATTTCGGATACGAGCTGGCCGGCCTGTTGGAGCCAGCCCTGTCCGAAACCCTCAGCTCCGAGGATGCGGAGTGTGTATTGGCGCTTCCGGGCAAGCAGATTTTGTTCGATCATCTCTATCAGCGCTGCGTGATCCTTGGCCTGCAGGAGAAGCCCTCTCCGGAGCGGATCAGGGGGGAGGCTTCCTATTCGGGCCAAACCCAGGCAGGAGAGGCCGTGCCTCTTATTTCCAAGGAGGAGTTCTGTCGCGGGGTGCAGCGTACAAGGGACCTGATCAACAGCGGGGAGGCGATCCAGGTGGTGCATTCCTGCCGCTTCGAGGCAGAGTTTCGCGGCGATCCCTTTCAGATCTATCGCAGGCTCAGACAGGCCAATCCCTCTCCCTACATGTTCTACCTGTGTTTCCCGGAGTTGACCATGATCGGCTCCTCTCCGGAAGTGCTGGTTCGCTGCACAAACGGGGTACTGCAGGAGCGGCCCATCGCGGGAACTCGAAGGCGCGGCGAAAACGCGGCAGAGGACGAAGGGCTGGCCCAGGAGCTCTTGAGTGATCCCAAGGAGCGGGCGGAGCACGTTATGCTCGTGGATCTGGGCCGCAACGATCTGGGCCGCATTGCGCAGCCGGGACGCGTGAGCCTGGAAAAATTCATGCAGGTGGAGCGATTCTCCCACGTGATGCACCTGACCTCCTATCTGCAGGCCAGGGCCAGGGCAGGCCTGGATTGTCTCGACGTTCTGGGGTCGACCTTCCCCGCGGGCACTGTCTCCGGAGCGCCCAAGATACGCGCCATGGAGCTGATCCAGGAGACCGAGCCCCATTCCCGCGGCCCCTATGCCGGAGCGGTGGGATGGCTGGGCCTGGACAAGGACAGCCTGAACCTGGATACCGGCATCGCCATACGCACCATGTGGCTGAAAGGGGAGAAGATGACCTGGCAGGCCGGAGCCGGAGTGGTAAGCGACTCCGATCCGGAGGCGGAATGGCAGGAGTGCTGGAACAAGGCCAGGGTCCTGCAGGGCACCATCAGTCAGAACGGAGGTGGAGATGTATTTGCTAATCGATAACTTCGACTCCTTTACCTACAATGTGGTTCAGCTCCTGGCAGAAACCGGCATCCATCCCAGGGTGGTGAGAAATGATCGGCAGGAGCTCCTGGATTCGGGACTTCACCGGGAGCTGGAGGCGGTGGTTATTTCACCCGGTCCAGGAGGGCCGGAGAGCAGCGGGTTGTGCCTTAAGTTCCTGGACCTCCTGGATCCGGCCGTACCCGTTCTGGGCATCTGCCTGGGCCATCAGGTTCTGGGGCACCATATTGGCCTGTCCGTGCACAGGGCGGAACGGGTGATGCACGGCAAGAATTCCTGGATCCATCACATTGGGGAAGGAATATTCCAGGGGCTGAGTCAGCCCTTTTCCGCCACCAGGTACCATTCCTTGCTCTTGTCCGAGCCCCACGAGCAGGCTCCAGTGCGAGTCACCTCCCGGAGCGAGAGAGGCGAAATAATGGGGCTTGGCTATACGGACAGGCCGTGGATGGGGATTCAATTCCATCCTGAATCCATACTTACCCAGGAAGGGGATCAGTTGCTTGGCAACTTCGTTCTTCTAGCTAAGGATAATCAGGCAGGATCGGGTGAAAACAACGGGACGTGAGAACAAGGAGAAAGATATGGGCATGGAGGAGATACTGGAATCCCTCGCCCGGGGACGTGATCTGGACAGCTACTCAGCCGGGCGGGGCTTCGACGAATTGTTCAGTGGAGGATTGTCTCCTGCTCAGTCCGGGGCTCTTCTGATGGGCTTGCGGGCCAAGGGGGTCACTGCAGAGGAAATGGCAGCCGCAGTTCAGTCAGCCCTACGGCACGCGCGCCAGGTCAAGATTCCGGAGCAGCGGTGTATAGACACCTGCGGCACTGGAGGGGACGGATGGAGCAGCTTGAATTGTTCCACAGCTGTGGCCATGTTCTTGGCGGATATGGGCTACAAGGTGGTCAAGCACGGAAACCGGGCGGTCTCCGGAAGCTGCGGAAGCGCGGATATCCTGGAGCATTTGGGGATGCCCTTCCTGCGGGAACAGGGGGAAGTGGTTCGGGGACTGCAGGAGCGGAACTTCGCCTTCCTCTTCGCACCCCACTTCCATCCCGCTTTCGCCAATGTGGCCCCCATCCGGAAAGAACTGGGAATTTCCACTTTGTTCAATATGATGGGGCCTCTTCTCAACCCGGTCCGTCCCAGCCATCAGTTAGTGGGAGTGGGCCAGGAAGAGGCCCTGGAGCTCATGGCCCGGTCCCTGGCACTTACCGGAGTGGAACGGGCAGCTGTGGTTCACGGAGCAGGGGGCTTCGACGAGCTAACACCTTGCGGCACCTCCCAGGTAATCCTGGTGCGAGAGAGCGTGCTGGAGCCGGTCACCCTGCATCCCCGGGATTTCGGGATGGCCTCCTGCAAGCCTCGAGAGCTGGTATGCGGCTCCAGGGAGGATTCCCTTTCCTTTATGCTTAACCTCCTGCACGGTCGCGGGCCGGAGCCGATGCAGGACATGGTGGCCATGAATCTGGGTATGGCCCTTTACCTCTTGCAGGACACGGATCTGTTCGAGGGGGTACGCCTGGCCGCGCACAGAGTGCGGCAGGGGCTCTTGCACCTGAAGGTCAGTAATTCAGGTTGAGCAGTTGGCGCGCTCAATCCGTAGATGATTTATACAGGAAAATATGTGCAACAGCTTGACTTGCAGGTAGAAATAATCTGTGCCCTGTAAAGCCGGGCAGGAAGGTTGAACAGAACACACTCGGGAGCGAGAACAGCATGCTGGATAGTTTTATAAAGGCCAAGAAAAAAGAGTTGCATTGGCTGCAAAGCCGGAATGAAGCGGGTTTGCTCCCGAACGTGGCCTCAAGGCGGGATCGGGGCTTTGCTTCTGCGCTGCAGGCGCATCCCGGAGTCTGCGTTATAGCGGAATACAAGAGGGGCTCACCCAGCAAAGGGGTCATAAACAAGGAGCTTTCTCCGCAGGAAGCAGGGAGCATATTCTTTCGTTCCGGGGCGGCAGCGGTCTCGGTTCTGACGGAACGGGAGCACTTCCTGGGAAGCTTCGAGTTCCTGCACTCCATGCAGGGGCAAGGGCTGGCCCTGTTGCGCAAGGATTTCCTTTTTCATCCCCTGCAGATCCGTCACACCGCTTCCTCCCCTGCCGCGGCTGTGTTGCTCATCATGGGGCTGCTGCACCGCACAGGAGCGGAGCTGTCCGAATTGATCCCCTGTTGCCTGGATTATGGCCTGGAACCGGTGGTAGAGATCACCAGCTCCCGAGAGCTGGATGCGGCCAAGACAGCCGGGGCTAGGGTTATACAGGTGAACAACAGGGATCTGTCTACTCTGAGGGTGGATGACACGGTCAGCCGGGAAGTAGTGCGGGACAGGGAGGAGGGGGAAATATGGATCAGCGCCAGTGGCATCCAGGGATCGGAGCAAGTAACGCTCCTGGGTGAGTGGGGTTACGATGCCTGTCTGGTGGGTACTTCCCTAATGCAAAACCCCGATCCGGAGGGCTTTCTGGCCCACCTAGTCCGGGCGGGCAGGAAAGGGGGAGGAAATTGATGCTGGCAAAGGTATGCGGCTTGACCCGCCAAGGAGATATTCATGTCTGCGCGGAGCTGGGGGTTGATTTTGCCGGATTCATTTTTCATTCCGGCAGCTCCCGCTTCCTTGCTCCAGAACAAGTCCGTCGGCTGCAAACCGAGACAATGACCAGGGTGGGAGTCTTTGTTCGGCATTCTTGGCGGGAAGTCAGCGAGATAATGGATTACGCCGGGCTTCACCTTGCTCAGCTGCACGGGGGGCAGGACAGGGAATTCTGTTTGCGGCTGGGAGTGGATAGAGTGATCAAGGTCCTGTGGCCGGAGAGCTACTCGAACAGGGAGGAGATGCTAAGGGATCTGGAGGTCTTTTCCCCCTGCTGTCGCTACTTTTTGTTGGACTCCGGTCACTTCGGCGGAGGCCACGGCAGGCCGGTCAATACGGATATGCTGCCCAAGGTAAGCGAAATGGGAGCGTTCGGATGCAGCTGGTTCCTGGCCGGCGGTCTGGGTCCGGAAAACATAGGAAAGGCTCTAAAGCGAAACCCGGACGGGGTTGATCTTAACTCCGGGGTGGAGACAGAGCCGGGAATCAAGAGCAGGGATTTGCTTACGCAAACAATGGAAGAAATACGGGGAGAATCTATATGAAAAAGGGTTATTTCGGGGAATATGGAGGCTGCTTTGTTCCGGAGCTATTGCTCCCGCCACTGCAGGAGCTCCGCAAGGGGCTGGAGGAAATCGTGCGCAGCCCCTCCTACCAGGAGGAATTCCAAAACACGCTGCGAGACTTTGTGGGCAGACCCACCCCTCTTACTTACTGTGCTAATCTGTCTCGAGAGCTGGGGTTTTCCCTGTGGCTCAAGCGGGAGGACCTGGCCCATACCGGGGCGCACAAGATCAACAACACTCTGGGTCAGGCCATACTGGCCAAGCGAATGGGCAAGACACGCCTCTTGGCCGAAACCGGAGCGGGTCAGCACGGAGTAGCCACGGCCACGGCAGCCGCCTTGCTCGGTCTGGACTGCCTTGTGTTCATGGGAGCCAAGGATGTGCAGAGGCAGAGCGTGAATGTGCGAAGGATGCAGACCCTGGGCGCGCGCGTGGAGTCGGTGACCAGCTCCACCCAGACCCTGAAGGACGCAATCAACGCCTCTCTGCGCTATTGGATCGCCCATCAGGAGACTACCCATTACTGTTTGGGCTCGGTTACGGGCCCGGATCCCTTTCCCGAGCTGATCCGGGAGCTGCAGTCGGTTATCGGTAGCGAGGCCAGAGAGCAGTTCCTGGCCAGGGAAGGGCAGCTGCCGGATCAGGTAGTGGCCTGTGTAGGAGGCGGCTCTAACGCCCTGGGAGTGTTCTCCGCCTTTCTACAGGACAAGGAGGTGGGACTCACCGGAGTGGAGGCTGCCGGCTCCGGAGAGCCGGGATGTTTTCACTCCGCCACCTTGAGCCGGGGCACGCCCGGAGTGCTGCACGGTTCCTTCAGCTATCTCTTGCAGTCTCCCCAGGGGCAGGTATCGCCCTCCCATTCCCTTGCTCCGGGACTGGACTATCCCGGAGTGGGGCCGGAACACTCTCATCTGCGGGATTCGGCAAGAGTGCGTTATATCACCGTAAACGATGAACAGGCCTATCGGGGATTTAAACGCTTATCTTCCACAGAGGGAATCATTCCCGCCTTGGAGAGCGCGCACGCCCTGGCCGGAGTCCTGGAAGGGGAAGCCGAGCTGGGCCCGCAAAGCAGGGTTCTGATCAACCTGTCCGGCAGAGGGGACAAGGATCTGGAGATTGTCATCCAGTACGAGGACGAGAAAAGCGGCAAGGAGGAAAGCCATGGCTGAAGGGGGGCAAAGATTGCGTGAAAGGATCGAGCGGGCATCCGCGGAAGGGCGTAGGGCCCTGATCCCCTTCCTTCCGGCGGGATTTCCCCATACGGAGACCTTCTGGGATCATATCCGGCAGCTGGATGAAGAAGGGGCGGACATCATCGAGATAGGGGTTCCCTTCTCCGATCCGGTGGCAGACGGAGAGGCGGTGGAGGAGGCCTCGCAGCAGAGTCTGGGCCTGGGAGTGGATCTGGACTGGATCTTTTCCGGACTGTCCGGGGTTCGCGGGCAAATCCAGGCTGAATTGGTGCTCATGGGCTATGTGAATCCCTTTCTGCAACACGGTTGGGAAAGGGTAGCCCGCAGCATGGGGGAGTGCCGGGTCAGCGGCCTGATCGCCCCGGATCTGCCACTGGAGGAGAGCGCCGGACCGGAGCGGGCTCTGGAGAAATACGGAGTATCCCTGATCAGGTTGGTTGGGGTGAATACCTCCAGGGAGAGGATGCAACTCTATGCCGAACATGCGGAGGGTTTCCTCTATTTCGTCTCCGTGCTGGGAACCACCGGCGGCAGCGGTGGGTTGTCCCCGCAGCTCGCTCGGGGTTTGCGGCAGGCGGGAGAGATATTCCCTTTGCCCCTGGCTCTGGGCTTCGGCCTGAGTCGGCCGGAGCAACTGGAAGGGATCTCGGAGAGAGTGGACGCGGTTGTTTTCGGCAGCGCTCTTATCCGTCATATTCGCGATGGCGGGAGTCCGGGCGAATTTCTGGCCCGGTGGCGGCAAGGAGGCAATTGAGCGATTCCTTGCTCACCTCCTGGGTTTTCATTATTCGCTTCTGGACAAAAATCAGGGGTTCCCTTGTGGAGGACAGCTCCGGTTGACACATGGCAGGCAACTGTGTCCAATGAAATGAATACTCCACGGGCCAGAGCACTGCTAGTATCTTTTTCCCCATGTCTGGAAAAGAGAGCAGCCGGCCCGGATAATGGATGGGAAA
>CAYSPQ010000021.1:0-11595 GCA_964432965.1 uncultured Desulfohalobiaceae bacterium | reverse complement strand
ATTGGGTGATAAAGGCTTTCTTTACAAGCCTTGTTCTGAGTCGCGGCAATCGGGGTTTGGGGCGTAGCCCCCAAAGAAGACACATGATGGAACCGCTCAATTGAGGAAACAATAAGTGGTTCCCGCCCTGCCAAAGTTAAGGGCCCTTGCAGGCATGCAAGGAAGGCGGAGGTCAATGGTCTATTTCTCAATGCAGCACTTCTTGTGCTTCTTCCCGCTCCCGCAGGGACAGGGGTCGTTGCGCTGGATCCGGTGCTTGCGGCTCCTGAGGGGCTGCTCCGGGGCTAAGCCGCGCTTGGAGGCCTCCCTGGAATATACCTGGCGGATCAATGCTTGCAGCTCGTTCCGATCCCCTCGGACCACATTGCCCCTATGGAGCAGATCGTGGGCCTGTTGCAGCCAGTGCCAGGTCTCCTCCTCCCTACCCTGTCTACGGCAGAGATCAAACAGACCCGCCAAGGCATCGAGACAACTGGGATCAGCTTCGAGGGCCCTGCGGTAATACGCCTCCGTTTCCCTAAAGCGCAAGAGTCGAAAGAGGAGATTGGCCTTGCCCACCAGGAAACCCGTATTCCCAGGGTCATTGGCCAGGCGGCGATCATATCTCTCTAGCCCCTGACTCATGGTTTCCACAGGCTCCCCCAGGACCTCCTGACCCTGGGGGCAGACAAGGACTTGCTTCTCGGATTCCTTGTTCTCGCCCAGGATCTGCACGTCGTTCTGCACAGTGTGATACGACAGGTTGGACAACGTGGAGGACATGAGCTGGAACTCCCCGAAGGGGGGA
The DNA here is from genome assembly GCA_964432965.1 of uncultured Desulfohalobiaceae bacterium. Taxonomy (GTDB): domain Bacteria; phylum Desulfobacterota; class Desulfovibrionia; order Desulfovibrionales; family Desulfothermaceae; genus JAIPDU01. Next base: position 10,808 of record CAYSPQ010000021.1, on the reverse strand, counting down.
ACATCGAGACGATCCCCAGGGGACCCGCAGGACTTGCATGCGATTTCACCCCCGATATCCACGGCGAAGTCCCGGGCCTCTCCTTCCGGGGGGTAATAGATCACGATCCGTTCCGGCCTGTAATGAAAGAGGCCTCCGCAATGATCGCAGCGCAGCTGGATCCTTTCCCCTTGCGGGGAAGAAGGCGGCGATTCTTCCTGCAAAAAGGACCGCGCCATTTCCAGCAGCTCTTCGTGCTCGGCATTCCGCCTCTCCCAGAGAGACGCCTCCTCTTCCGGACCCAGGGCTCGGGTGTCCCCGTGCAGGCGGCACAGTGTCTGAAACACCTCCTTGCGTCGGTCCTCGTCCTCGGCCAGGAAGGGGCGCAGCTCGGAGATGAATCGTGGATCCCCGGACAGGAGCACGGCTTCCAGGGTCTCTATCTCGTCTTTCTCCAGCAGGGCGGGCAGATTGGCTTGCAGCCACTGCAGTCCTTCCGGACAGGGGGCGTTTTGAAGATAAAACAGCTCGGGCCAGGTTTGCAGCTTCAACGAGACGGAGCTGGCCCCGTCGCCGCTTTGCCTGACGTATTCCTCCCAGATCCGGGGGGAACGGAAAGCGACCAGGATATCCTCCAGTTGCGAGATGTCCTCGTCCTGGAAAACATCCTCCTGTTCCCGAAGGAGCTCCATGATTTCCGGAATGAGCTCCTCCAACCCGTAGGCTGGGGCGAGATCGAGCACTCTTTTGCTCCAGGCCCGGCCGTAGTCGGACAAAGCAGCTCGGCAGTGTTCGAGGAGCATTTCCCGAAAAGAGGAACTCGCCTCCCCGGCCCCGGATTTCAGGCGGGAGAGGAATCCGCGGTCCAGGAGCATGCCCGGGCGATCCCGGGAAATGAGGGTGAGCATCTGCTCGCTGGAAAAGTCCTTTTCGGTCCGGCCGAAGCACTCCCGACCGGCGGAGAGAAGAAGGAGAAGGAGCAGCGCGCACTCCTGCGGATCATCGGGTTGGGAATCCGGGGGCAGCTCGGGGTCGGCCAGCATCCTGAGCAGGTGGAGAACCCGTTCCAGCCTGCCGAAGTCTTCGGAAGTAGTGCTGAGGGGCGTGTGTTCTCCACTGCCCCCGGCAGAGGCCTCCTGCACGACTTGCTCCGCGTGTTCCAGACAGATCCGGGGCCATTGCTGCGGATCATCCTCCAGGGCAGCTAGGAAATCCCTGGAGAGGTGCTTCCGCAGAAAATCCAGATCCAGCTCCCCGAGCCTGCGCTCCCCCGGATCGTCTTCCACCTCGGCTCCCTCCCGCTGTTCTGGATCATCTTCATCATCATCGCCATCACCCCAGATATCGAAACCATAAGTATCGTTCGCGTCGTCGGGATTAGGCCCGTTTCCATAGAGCCTGTTCACCCAGTCCCTGTCGCCCATGATCTCCGAGATGGCTTCGGGCAGGTCCAGGGGACAGTCGAGTTGATCCTGGAAATCCAACACCTCCCGGGGCCTGGGATGGGACAGCAAAAGCCCGGCCAGGGCGTAGGACACCCCTTCTTCCAAAGGCTCTCCCAGGAGCTCACCTTGCTCCCTGTTCAGCTCCCGGAGTATCCAAAGCAGCCGCTCAGCCACGGGCTCGGCCCGGGACAGGGGCATGAGGGCCAGATATACGGGCAGGGTCAAAATATGCTGCAGGATGAACTCCCTCTCCGGTCCAGCCTTGCAGAGCTTAACATAAGTTTCCTCCAGCCAGGTGAGAAGGCGATCCCCATCCCCGATGACTGCCAGGCTCTCCAGGGCGGAGCGGACCTGACCCCAACGGGAGGTGCTTCGCAGGGCGATGCGCAGATACCATTCCGCGAGGTCCGTAAAAGGTTCATCAAGCAGATCCGTCTCCGCGTGATAGCGGACAAGGGCCCTTTCGTCCTCCAGCAGTGTCCGCAGCAGACTGTGCAGGGAGTCCCGGTCCACATGCTTCCGGGCCGCCTTGGCCACCCAGAGCCGCACGAAAGGGCTGGGATGCTCGCAAAGGCTCTTCCACTCCTTCAGTGTCCAGGATCGAACAGTATTTTCATGGCTCATCAGTGGATACTCCCTTTTTTCTTGTGGACTTACTTGTACTACTTCGAAGAATGGGAAGGCAAGTCCCTTTCAGGGCTTGGCCTCAAAATGGAGCCTGTCACTGAGTGCTCCTTTATGCTCAGTGGGAGAAGGTGATGCCTGTATGAATCAAGTGGATTGTTCGTGCCAATTCTTCAGATTCAACCCCTGAAACATCTTAAAATCCATGATGTTGTTGGTCACCAGAGTCAGATTGTTTGTGGCGGATACAGCCGCGATCTGGCCATCGGCAAAACCGGGACGTTGCCCTATGGCCGAAAGCCTGACTCGTTCATGGGCATGCCATTTCGAGCCAGGTCTTCATAGGGAAGGATGGGAACAGTGGGGAGGAGGGCTTCGAAGAGGAATTCCCCAAGCAGATCACGTTTTTTGGATTCGCTGAGACGGTGGTTTCCATACAGTAGCTCGTGCCAAACTATGCTGGCGGTAGCAATGCGGTCCTCAAATCGTTTTATTTTATCTGTTACTCCCGGATTCGGCTCGGGCTTTACCAGCTCTGACAATACGTTCGTATAGAGAAGATAGCCTTCCTTCATAACGAGGGATCCCTGCCCGAGCTTTGATCCCGCAAGTCATCAACATCCCGGGACTCAAGACATTCCTTGCCCTGCTGGTCCCATTTTGAGCGAAAGCGGGTGTAAGCCTGAAATAAACCTTCCCTGGACCCTGCATTCAGCCGTTGATATGACTCAACCGACAGCAATACGGCCACGGCCTTCCCCCTTCTGTGAATGAAAATGGGACCACTTTTTTCCGCCTCGTGAATAATTGCCGGCAAGCGGTTTTTGCTTTCCGCTATGGAATAGCGCTTTGAATCCATTACTCTCCTTCCTTGCTTCATGATTATAGCTATTATGGTGGCTATATGATGGCTATTGTCAAGGAGATTGATCGGGAAGTAAGGGGAAGGAATTCGGGCCAGGAGAATATAGCCAGGACAAGCAGCTTGTTGTGCTCAACTATAGGATCATGCAGTATTTCGCGTGATTAACCCCGACCGTTTGCTCAGCTCTTTTGCAGGAACTTGTGCAGCTTTCGGCAGGTGGTATCGAATGCCCGTTGGTCTTCCTCTCCGTGAATATGCCAGCAAAGGGGGCCGCCGTCCGACCCCACGGCATCGCGCAATGCCTCCTCCACCACAAAGTCGTCGTACTGCTCATGGATGTGCAGATCGCGGATGATTTCCTCGCCCAGGAGCCAAAGATAGCCCATATGCCGACGGATCGTCTTCCGCGCCAGCCCCTGTTCGATCATGTCCTGCACAAAGGGACGCATGACCTCCAGCAAGGCCTCTCCGTAGGGCACGTCCTCGTCCTGGAATTTCCAGCTCTCCGGCCAGCTAGGAAATTCTGGTGCGATATCCTCGGGGTTCTGCATAGTGAATAATAAGCCTGTTTTGCTTTCTCATAAAAACAACAAAAAAACCTGTCCCCATATGCTTGTGTTGGCTGATACTTTTGATAATATTTACAAGAAGTTAGCAAAAAAAGACTTCATTTTCAATAATGAACCTGTTCCCATATGCTTGTGATGTTTCGAGTGCATTTGTCCGTTAGGGAATACCTTGCCCCCGATAACTCCGTATTGCTTCTAATGGGCTTTCCCTGTGCTCCTGCGGAATCCAACGAAGAAAAGGAGAAGAGGTCTGCCTGTTTTGTCCAGGTAAACAGCAGGGAACTATACCGGCTCCTGCGCAAAGAGCGGCTTCACAATCTCGAGCAGATTAACTCGGGTATCCAGCCAGCGGGACTTGCATTCTGGTGGCTCCTGTGTTGACGATTCGGAGTGGGCCTATTAATTATTGATGGAGATACAATCACGGCAGCCTTCAATAAGGAGGTAGCCCATGTACTACGTGATCGAGCGTAAATACGTCGGACCCAATCCGGAGAGCAATCCCCTGCAGCCCATCTTCTGCATCACCACCCAGCCCGGTCGCGAGCAGGGAAGCGGTGAAGTCAAGATAGAAGGCGAGCTGGGCACCTCGGAGAACGAGGTGGAGGGATACGCGCACGGCGAGTTCGAGACCCTGGAGGACGCCAGAAATATTGTTTCGGAAAAGACAGGCGGAGACTACCAGCAGATAGAGCTGGCCCAGAGTTCCATCGACATGATGGAAGAGAGCCTGGTGGAGGCCTATTGCTCGGCCACTCTGCCCGCCTTGAGCGAACAGGCCACGCGGCAGATAATGCGCGACTTCGCGGACATGGACATCTACCCCACCACCTCGGACGAGGACATCGAGGAACTTGCGGAGGAGTACATGGAGGAAATACGCAACACCTCCTTCGCGGAAGCCGACAGGGAAGCTATAGTTGACCTGCTCAAGGAGATCCGAAACAAAAAGATAGTGGACGAGGAGAGCCAGGAATAGAAAGGGGCGCGAGCCTCTTTGTTGCGCCGTCTCTCCTCTTTACCTGAGTAGGCATCAGCCGGTATTATAGAGCTAGTGTCTTGTCATGTTTCAACTGTTGCAAAAGAAATACATATACAACAGTAAAAACGACGATTTACCCTGGGCAACTCACTAGTTCTCCGCAGGGATGGGCGGACCGAGAGCAGGCAGATCCCACCGGAAGCACAGAGACCTTCTGAAATGCACAAGCAGCTGGAACCGCGCACATGGACCTTCAGGGACAACGCTTTCTGGGAACCACCGGTCTGACCCTGGTGGTGGCCTTCATCTCCGCCCTCCTCCCCGCGTCCATCGATCTGTATCTCCCCGCCCTGCCCGGACTGCAGGAGGAATTCGCCACCTCCTCCACTGCTGTAAATCTGACCCTGATCCTGTTCTTTATTGGCATGGCCAGCTCCATGCTCGTCTGGGGTCCCTTGAGCGACAAGTACGGCAGAAAGACGGTGCTCACCCTGGGCCTTTCCCTTTTTACCCTGTCCAGCTTGGCTTGCGCCTCGGCCACCGACATTACCCAGCTCATCATCTTTCGCGTGCTGCAGAGCATCGGGGCTGGATCGGGCATTGCGGTGAACAACGCCATACTCAGAGATGTCTTTACCGGCAGGGAACGGGAGAGGGCCCTGGCCACGGTTATCACCCTCATCCTGGTCACTCCTATCGTAGCTCCTGCCTTTGGCGCCTTTTTGCTGCAGATAATGTCCTGGAGGGGTCTATTCGCCATACTGGGCGGGCTAGGTATCCTGGCCCTGGGACTCAGCCTGCTGCTGGAGGAGACCATAAAGCAGCGCCAGGACAAAAATCTTCTGCCCACCCTGGGCAGGATGGCTGCAGTGCTAAAGAATCCCCGCTTCACCTATCTACTGGCCATCTTCTCTTCCCCCATGCTTCCGGCAATGGCCTTCGTGGCCGCCTCCTCCTACATATTCATCCAGGACTTCGGCCTGAGCGAAGTGGAGTTCGGACTCTACTACATGGTCATATCCGGTTTCCGGGTTATCGGCCCCTATCTATACATCCTGCTCTCGCGGGGCATACCCTCCAGGCACATCATTACAGCCGGATTCGCCTCCATCCTGCTCACCGGCCTCCTGCTGGCGGGCATGGGACACATGGGACCGGCCTGGTTCACCCTAGCCATAATCCCCATTATTCCCTCTGGTCCCATGATCCGGCCTCCGGGAATAAACCTCATGCTGGAGCAGCAAGAAATAGCGGACACCGGGTCCGCATCCTCGGTAATCAACTCCACCCCTTTCCTGATGGGCGGCCTGGGCATGCTTCTAATCTCCCTGGGATTGGACTGGCCCATTGCCCTGCTCTCCCTGATGTGCCTGGTCATCGGCACCTCAACCACCCTGCTGTGGCTCGCCTCCTCGCGCAGGCCCTTCGTGGCCTCGGTGCTGGAGAAATGAAGGCCCTATATTGGACGAGGGGGGGGGTATAACAGGATAAGACACTAATCGGTGTGCAGATATCCTCGCAGGATGCGGTAGAAACGGTTGCTGCTCTTCTTGTAGATCCTGCGGAAGGCTATCCTGAGCATGGGTCTGCCATCCAGCTCCACCTCGCGCATGGAGTCCTGCGCTATCAGCACCTGCTGGGCCAGGTTAGAGCGCAATGCCTTCCAGGTATCCCTGCTGCGGACATAGATCAGGTACTGCTCGCTGGCCTCCCGGAAATCGTCCTGCCTGGGACAGCCATGCATTAGGGCCTGGCCCAGCTTGCGGGCGTATTCCTCCTCGTCCAGCCCCAGCTCCTGCGAAAACAGGGAAACCCGCATTATCCTGTTGTGCAAATAACCGGAAGGGAGCTCGAAGGAAACCGGCATGGCGTCGCGGATATCCTCCAGATCCGTGTTGGGAGTGACGAACTTTAGAAACCTATTAGCTTGCGGGGATTTAAGCACCACCCCTTCCCCGCCTTCCTCGTTCAACCGGCGCAGCTCCCGATAAAGCTCCTGGATCTTTTCCGAGTCGAAGATGCCCAGGGAGGGAACCGCGGGAAGGTTGTACTCCTGCGCCAAGTGGTAGCGATCCGGGGGAGGGAGGAAACTGCCGTCCGGGTTCATGATCTCGAAGAGATAAAAGTGTGCTCCGGCAGGAAGATGCGGCTGACGCTGCCTGTTGTAGGGATTGTCCCCTACCACCTCGCCACAGATGACCCGGGAGGGATGATCCCGGAAAAATTCCCTCAAGCCGAATTTTTCCGCCCAGATACCGGCCCATTCCGTGGTAAAGGGACAGATGAATCCGCCTCGGGTAAGGGCATAGATACCGCCGCTGTGCTGGAAGATGCGCACATTGTATCCGTCCAGCTTTTCCTCTGCGTAGAAGCTCTGATCGTGGAACAGGCGGCGGATCCCCTTCCAAAGCCGATAGGTTCGCCTGATGGGCGGGAAGCCGGGAATCTTCCCCCGCAGCTCACCTTGCTCCTCGCCTAGTAGAGACACTGCTCCCCGCAGCTCATCGCGAGTGTCCTTGGTCAGCCTTTGATACTGAAATCCTGCGAACTTCTGCTTTTGGAGCTCGGACTTAGCCATGCTGGTCACTCGCTTCTTCCCGGGGTTTAAGGCTGTAGCTGACGAATTCCTCTCCGGTGAACACTTCCAGTCCAAGTTCCTGCGCCATGTTTGCGATCCCCTGATCCTCGGAGATCACCACCGCATCGATCTCCTTGGCCAATATAACCACATCGAAATCCTCGGCGCTGTCCACTATCCCGCTGCGCAGGGCGTCGCGATAGTGATGCCTGACCCAGCGGACATTTTCCGGCACATCCTCGGTATGTATGGCCTTCTCCGCAATTACCAGCCCTTTGTTCACCCTTTGCCTCAGCTCCTTGATGAAGGTATGGAAAATCGCTGCAGGGACTTGGATATTGTACAAATCCGGGCCGCGCACGATCACGTCCCTTCGCACCTCGGCCAGGGCATCCGCTGTAGCGAAGTTGGAAAGCTCCCGAAAAATGGACAGGGGCATGTAGATCTGCAGGCCGTGCTTTCTGGCTATATCCAGAAAGCGTCTCAGGGCCTCCTGTACATCGGTGCCCAAAAGCTCCCGGGTTTCCGGGTTGGTGAAAACGCTGGTATCCACAACGAAACGGGTCCGGAGCGCGGTTACAGGCAATTGCTCTGACATACAATTTCCATAATTTGCGGGCACCTAGGTGTCAATCCCATCACTTTTCTCCCGGTTCTTCCGTCGTCTTCCCCAGCGAGTCCTTGGGGCGGGAAAGACGGGACTGCAAATAGTCCCTGATCTGCTGCGCCTCCTCCATATCCTGCACTAACTGCAGCTCTCTTGCCGCACCGGAGACGGAGACCCGCCTAACAGCATCCTTGATCACCGGAACCGCAGCCGGATTCACGCTTACGCTTCTGTACCCCATGGCCAGAAGCATATAGGTGAAGGCGTGGTTGGAAGCGGCCTCCCCGCAGATGTTCACCGGCACATCTGCTGCGGCGCATTCCTGGTATATCTCCTGCAGCAAACGGACCACTGAGGGATGAAAGGGGGAGGACAAGGGCTCCACCTGGGGATTGTTGCGGTCCATGGCCAGTGTGTATTGAATCAGGTCATTAGTGCCGATGCTGACGAAATCTATCCAGGGAAAGAGCTTGTCCAGGATTTTCACCGTCCCCGGCACCTCGAGCATGATTCCCAGCTCCGGCCTCTGCTTTAGGGCCTCGACCTTTCTTTCCAGACGCTGCATCTCCTCGTCCATGACCTGCTTGATTCTCCGGATCTCGGAGACCGCGGTTATCATGGGGAATAGGATGCGTATGGGGCCGTGGTTGCTGGCCCTCAAAATGGCCCGCAACTGTTGCCTGAACACTTCCTCCATCTCCAGGGAGATCCTGATGGCGCGCCAGCCCAGGGCGGGATTGTCCTCCGGCGGAGCATCCAGATAGGGCAAGAACTTGTCTCCGCCCACGTCCAGGGTCCGAATGGTCACTATCCTGCCCTCCGCCTGCTCGGCAAGGGAAAGGTAGAGCCTGTACTGCTCCTCCTCGGTGGGAAAACCGTTGCGGGCCAGAAAGGGAAACTCGCTTCGATAAAGCCCCACCAGGTCCGCCCCGTAGCTCCGCACCAGCTCCATGTCGGACAAAAGACTTATATTTGCCCCCACCGTCACCTCGACCCCCTCCCGGGTCCGGGCGGGCAGGGCAGCATCTGGAAGCAGCTCGTTCTCCAGGGCTTTCTGCTCTTCCCGCAGTCTTTCGTATTCTCCCGCGATCTCCGGAGAGGGATTGACGAAGATCATACCCGAGCTGCCGTCCACGATAAGGAAGTCCTTTTCCCTGGCCACATCCAGTATGGACTCCGCCCTGATCACTGTGGGAATCTGGAAGGCCCTGGCCAGAATAACCGAGTGCGAGGTCCTTCCGCCGCGAATAAGCACCAGCGCCTGCAGGCCCCTGCTCTTTATCTCCATTAGCTCGGTGGGGGAAACATCCGAGGCAATGATAACGCCGTCTTCGCCCACGCCCTCCGGGGAAGGGGCTGGGGCGTCCAGCAGATAGGCCAGGACCATTCGCCCCACATCCTCCACGTCCTTGCCCCTGGATCTTATGTAGTGATCCTCCGCCCGTTCCAGCAGCTGCAAGTATTCGCCCACCACGGTCTTCAGGGCGTAATCCGCGTTTACTCCCTCCCTGATCACCTCCTTGATCTTGCCCAGAAACCCGGGATCCTCCAGGATACCGGCTTGGGCCTGGAAAATGGCCCTGTCTCCCTCCGCCAGATCCGGCAAGCTTCGGGCCAGGCTCTCCATGTTCTCCCGGGCTTGATCCACGCTGCGCTCCAGGCGTCTGATCTCTGCTTCCGGATCATCCACAGCATGGGCGGAAACGGAGTCGAAGCCCAGGTTGCCTTCCAGGAAATGGGCCCTGCCCCATCCGAAACCTGCGGCAGCGGGCAGCCCGCGAATTATCCCCTTGTCCTCCTCCCTCGGCAGCCGGGAATAAACAGGGTCCGCTGCTCCTTTTCCCGCAGTTTCCTCCCGGGGAGCCGCCACCGAGGAAAGCAGCCCAGTATAGGCCACCAGGGCGGAAATCTGCGAGCCTATGGCCTGGAACAGCTCCAGCTGCTCCCTGCCCAGCTCGTCCTCGGTGCGGGTTTGAACCACCAGGACCCCCAAAAGCTCCTGCTGATAGATGAGCGGTATTCCCAGGAAGGTCTGATAAATTTCCTCCCCGCTTTCGGAAAAGTACTTGAATCTGGGATGCAGAGAGGGCCGGGTCACGAAAACCGGGCTGCGCTGCTGCAGGACCAGGCCGGTGAGGCCTTCGCTCAGGTCCATGCGGACCCTGCCCACGCTGTCCGGGGCCAGTCCCACAGTAGCGGCCAGAGACACGCTTGTTCTGTCCTTTTCCAGGACATAGATGGAGCAGACATCTATATTGAACTGCTCCGCGATGAACTCCACCGTCCGCTGCAAGGTGTGTCGCGGCTCGTCGGATTCGGCTATTATCTTGGACAGCTCCACCAATACGGAAAAGGGGTTTTGCGTTATCTCCATCCCTTTCTTGCCTCTTTTTCCGCTTCTAAAAATTTAGCTTGCATGTTACAAGCTTGCAGGCTGCATGGCGCGAAGCATGCACGGGCTGAAAACCGTTGCTTGCACGGCACCGTGCATTCGGATATTATAATTTTTTTTCGCCTTTGAAAAGCTTGAAACCCATCCCTTAAGACTGCAGGAGAGTTCCTATGCCGCAGGAAGAAGAGAAGGTAGAGGTCCGCTATTTCCAGCAGGCAGGCTCGGGCAACACCCGGAAGTGCCTGGAAGCAGCGGCAGCCAGAGCCGAGGAGCTGGGCCTGCCCGCTGTCCTGATCGCTACCTGCTCCGGGGATACAGCCTACAAGGCGCTGGAATACTTCGATCCCTCCAGGTTCAGGCTGATTGCCGTCACCCACGTTACCGGTTTCAGCCAGCCCGATGAACAGGAAATGCCGCGACAAGTACAAGAGGATCTTCAAGGCAAGGGCTTCGGCCTGTTCACCGGAGCACACGCCTTCGGCGGAGTGGGACGCGGCATTCGCCGCAAGCTGGGAACCTATCAGGTGGATGAGGTCATGGCCTATACCCTGCGCATGTTCGGGCAAGGGGTGAAGGTGGGGGTGGAAATCGCCCTGATGTGCACCGACTCCGGCTGGATTCGCACCGACGAGGAAGTCCTGGCCATAGGGGGAACCATGGAAGGCGCCGATTCCGCCATAGTTCTCACTCCGGCCAACTCCCATAGCTGCCTGGACCTCAAGATTCGGGAGATCGTGGCCAAGCCGCGCCATCCTTGAATCAATCCA
>CAYSPQ010000020.1:0-11840 GCA_964432965.1 uncultured Desulfohalobiaceae bacterium | reverse complement strand
GATAACCTCCCGTCTGGACCGCAGCGCCGCACCGGGAAAGGAATCTATCCCCTCCGATCAGGCCGGGGGTCGGATAACTGCGGAACCTGTCTTCGCCCGCTTTTCCTCCCCCACTTACCACAGTGCGGCCATGGACGGAATCGCCCTCCGGGCGGATTCCACTTTCTCCGCCAGGGAGGGCAGTCCGGTTACCCTGAGCAAGGAAAAGGACTTCACCTTCCTCAATACCGGAGATCCGCTGCCAACGGGCTTCGATGCCGTGATCATGGTGGAATACGTGGAGCAGCTGGACGAGGCAACCGTACGTTTGGAGCACCCGGCCTTTCCCTGGCAGCATGTGCGACGGATAGGCGAGGACATAGTGGCCACAGAGCTCCTTCTGCCACAGAATCATCGCTTGACCGCCTACGACGTGGGAGCACTCTTGAGCGCAGGCATTTATGAGGTCCCGGTATGGAGTAAGCCCCACATCTACATGATACCCACCGGGGACGAAGTGCTGGATTATAACCGACATCCGGAGCCGGAAGCGGGGCAGGTAATCGAGAGCAACTCCGGGGTGCTGGCTTCACTGGCCAGCTCCTGGGGATGCACAGCCGAGCGTGTCCCTCCGGTTCCGGATGACGAGGACAGCCTGGCCGGGGCTGTACAAACTGGTCTGGAATCCGGTGCCCAGATCGTGGTGGTGGGAGCTGGATCCTCCGCCGGAAGCAGGGACTATACCCGCAAGGTTCTGGAAAGATTCGGAACGGTTTTAGTGCATGGCATCAAGGCCATGCCCGGAAAGCCAAGCCTGCTAGCGGTGTGCGGGAACCAGGTCCTGGTTGGCGCGCCTGGATATCCGGTCAGCGCGGTGGTCTGCTTCGAGGAATTGATAAGGCCCCTGGTGCAATGGATGACTCGTTACCGAACCGAGCCCGGTCCGGAGGCGAAAGTAGTCCTGGCCCGCAAGGCACCTTCCAAGCTGGGCCAGGAGGAATTCCTGCGCCTGGGCATAGGGGAAGTCCGGGGTAAATTAGTGGGCACCCCTCTGCCCCGGGGAGCGGGAATCATCACTTCCCTGACCAAGGCCCAGGGCATAGCCAGAATACCGGCACAGTCCGAGGGGACCCAGGCGGGAGAGACATTGCGGGCCAGGCTCCTGGTACCGCGCAGGGAAATAGAGCGCATCCTGGTCTGTGTAGGCAGCCATGACAACATCCTGGACCTTTTGGCCAACGAGCTGAGGGGGTTGGAGGAGCCCCTGAGCCTGTCCTCCGCTCACGTGGGCAGCATGGGCGGCCTTCAGGCCCTGGAGGAAGGCTCGGCTCATCTGGCCGGATCTCACTTGTTCCATCCGGAGAGCGGAGACTACAACTTCCCCTTCATCCGGCAGATAATCAGCCAGGAAGAGGTTCGGGTGATCAACCTGGCCATCCGGCACCAGGGGCTGATGGTGCAGAAGGGCAATCCTCTGGGCATAAAGAGTGTGCAGGATCTGACCAGGCAGGATGTGCGCTTTATCAACAGGCAAAAGGGCTCCGGTACCAGGATCCTGTTGGAGGATCTGCTTCGGAGGCGGGAGATTTCCCGGCAACGTATCCACGGCTTTGACCAGGAGGAGTTCACCCACATGGCAGTGGCGGCGAATGTGCAAAGCGGTGCAGCTGACTGTGGCATGGGCATTTATGCCGCTGCCAAGGCGCTGGACCTGGACTTCGTGCCTGTGGCCAGGGAGCGCTACGACCTGGTCATTCCTCGTTCCCTGGAGGACGAGGAGAAGATCCGCACCCTGCTCCAGGTAATACGGCAGGACGCCTTTCAGGAGAAGGTTCGAGGTTTGGGAGGCTACGAGACGGAGTTAACTGGCCGGATCATGAGCCCTGGGGAGGGAATTCCCGCCACAGGAAAAGAGACGGAGGGAAGCAGGAGCTATTAGTTATCTGTAAAGCAAACACAGGCGGCATAACCTATGCAAATCCTTCTGATCTTCCTGGTTCTGCTGGCCGGGGTGCTTGCCCCCACTCAAGCGGGAATCAACGCCACCCTGAGTCAATACCTGGGAAGCTACTATGCGGCCTCCCTGGTTTCCTTCTTCGTGGGAACATTGGCCCTGGCCGCTCTTGTCCTCCTGCTCAGAGCGGAAGTGTCAGTTCTGCAGGCCTTGTCCGAAGGGCCCTGGTGGATGTGGCTGGGAGGCTTCTGCGGGGCCTTCCTGGTAACCATGACCATAGTTGCCGCCCCTCGTCTGGGGGCCACCACCATGATCGGCTTTCTTCTGGCCGGACAGATGATCGGCTCTCTCCTTCTGGACCATTTCGGCCTTGTCGGCTACCCCGAGCACGCCATAAACATGTGGCGCGTCTTGGGAGTTTTTCTTCTGGCCGGCGGGGTCATGCTCATAAGGATCTTCTAGTCCTGACACTGCACTGCCGAACAGCTCTGGGAATGGCTGAGCACAGCGTAGTCCTTCACGGGGCATTTGCCCGTGAAGGATTACAGCGGAGCTATTCCCGTAAACCGAAACTATCCCGACAGATTGTTCCTGCGAACAGTAATATCCGGCCGAACCAACCGGAGCTAGCCGCTTTCCGGAGCATCCCCTTCTCCACGCATGGAGCGCCAGACCTGTATTAAACCATTGGTGGAAGGATCCCTTCCACCCGGCGCAGCCTCGCCCTCCAGCTCGGGGAGGACTTGCTTGGCCAGCTGCTTGCCCAGCTCCACCCCCCATTGATCGAAGGAGTTTATCTGCCAAATGGTTCCCTGAACGAATATCTTGTGCTCGTACAAGGCGATCAGGGCCCCCAGGGAATAGGGAGACAGCTCGCGGAGCAGGATGGAGGTGGAGGGCCTGCCCCCGGGATGGACCATGTGCGGAGCCAGGCTTTCGGCCTGATCCAGCTCCAGTCCCTTGTCCAGCAGCTCCCTTCTGGCCTCCGCGTAGGATTTGCCCTGAAGCAGTGCTTCCGGCTGGGCAAAGAAGTTGGCCAGAAGCATGGTGTGCTGCCTGGGCCAGTTGCTTGAGCTGTCCCTGGCGAAGGCTATGAAATCGCAGGGCACCAGTCTGGTGCCCTGATGCAAAAGCTGAAAGAAGGCGTGCTGGCCGTTAGTGCCGGGAGAGCCCCAAATCACCGGGGCTGTATGGCATCCCGGCGCACTCCCCTGTAGGGTGGTGCTTTTGCCGTTACTTTCCATTTCTGCCTGTTGCAGATAATCGGGCAGCTTTTCCAGGGCCTGGCTATAGGGGAGTATGGCCTGGGTGGCGCAACCCTGGAAATTTACATACCATATGCCCAAAAGGCCCAGAATTAGGGGCAGATTCCTTGACTCCCGAGCAGTGCGGAAGTGCTCGTCCATGTCGTGCGCGCCGAGCAGCAGATCCCGAAAGCGCTCCGGCCCTATGGCCAGGGCTATGGACAGGCCGATGGAGGACCAGAGGGAGTAGCGTCCTCCCACCCAGTCCCAGAAGCGGAACATATTCCGGGTATCGATTCCGAACTCGCTCACCTTTTCCCTGTTTGTGGACACAGCCACGAAATGCCTGGATACCGCAGCTTCCTCTCCCAAATGCCCAATCAGCCATTGCCTGGCAGAGAGGGCATTGGTCATTGTTTCCTGGGTGGTAAAGGATTTGGAGGAGACGATGAACAGGGTTCCTTCCGGATCCAGTCCGCGCAGGACTCGCTCCAGATCGAAGGGGTCAATGTTGGCCACGAAATGCACCCGGGGGCCTTTGTCCGACAAGTGCTGCAAGGCATGGGTCACCATCCTGGGCCCCAAGTCGGAGCCCCCGATTCCTATGTTCACCACGTCGGTTACCGGCTTTCCGGTGTATCCGGTCCACTCACCGTTTCGCACCCGCTCGCAGAATCCGAGCATATGTTCGTATACCCTTCGCACATCGGGCATCACATCCTCTCCGTCCACGTACACGGAACGACCGGAAAAATCGCGCAGGGCCACGTGCAAAACGCTCCTGCCCTCGGTAATATTGATCCTTTCCCCGCGAAACATGGCCTCGGTCCTTTCCGGAACACCTGCTTCCCGGGCCAGATCGAACAGGAGGCTCATGGTTTCCCTGGTAACCAGATTCTTGGAATAGTCCATGAACACGGGTCCCATGGAGAGGGAAAAGTCGTTGAAACGGGAGGAATCGCCTGCGAACAGATCCCTGATATCCGCATTGCGCATGGTTTCCGCGTGTCTGTCCAAGGCGCTCCAGGCTCTCAAGCTCCCAACACTGCTCATGCGGGCACCTCCGTTTTTCCGGTGTATCCACTCATTATCCTCTCCACTGCTGGCTGCCGCCCCACCTCCCCTATCCTTAATGCAACGCGGCTACACAGTATCACCTGCGTTTCTGCGAAGCTGCAGGCCGTGCAGCAGGCCGAAACAGCCGGCGAGCATCATGTCTCCTCCCGGTGCGGGGAAGGACGCACAATACTCGGACAACATCTCCCTGTTGGGCCCTAGGACGTGGACAGACTCCAGGAACTCGGCTCCGGAAGGGGGATGGAAACCGAAGTATCCGTGTCCGCCGGATTGAAACACTTCCTCGTTGCTCATATCGCCGCGACAGAATAGCTCGATATCCCTCCACAGGCTCCCGGGACTATGCATCCCGGTGTGATGCTCATATACACCCCACAAAAGCCCCTGGAATATGAGGAAGGCGATAGTATGGCTGTTGCCTATATTGACTACGCATATTCCCTTTTCCCTGGAGACTTTCTCCACCTCGGGGTCGGACAGCGCTCCCAGAGCTGCCGCGGCGCCTGTATCGGAAACAAGCCCGCCGCCGATGCTCTCCTGCAGGGACCGCAGACGGGTGAGCTCACTGGGAGGGTCCCGGAACAACAGCTCCTCCGGCCTGCCCTCGCATTCCCGGAGCAGCCTTTCCCATATCCCGAATCTGCCGCGGCGGTTGCTCTCTCCGGGGTGATAACCATGATCCTGCACAGCG
Organism: uncultured Desulfohalobiaceae bacterium; assembly: GCA_964432965.1. GTDB lineage: Bacteria > Desulfobacterota > Desulfovibrionia > Desulfovibrionales > Desulfothermaceae > JAIPDU01. The sequence continues at coordinate 6,895 of CAYSPQ010000020.1, read as the reverse complement.
GCCAGAACCAGATCCGGAGCGGGCAGATCCGATATAGCCAGCAAGGCCTCCCAGAATCCGGGCTCGAAGTCGGACAGCTTGAGAGCGGAGTATCCCGGGGGACGCCTGCGGGATAATGCAATCCCCATTCCCTCCACCACCTCAGGGGAGTCGGACAGGGCTGCTGCCGCCTCAGGATGAGCCGCCACCTTCAGGCCTTGAGAGATATGCTCCTTGATTGCTGCCTTAAAGCCCCCTCCCATATTCGTGCCGTAGAAATATACCTGACTTCCGCGGGAAGTGAGCTCGCGAATCCGAAAGCCCATTCTCCTGGCCGGGGAAGGAAGCACGAACTTGGGCCAGTTCCGGGGGCTCACCCACTCCTGGCAAAAAAGCGCGTCCTGGGTACCGCTTCCGATATCCAAGCAGAGTATATTCATGTCCAAAGCACCGTTTCTCTAACTCATCCAATCCTAAATCAATACAGGCCCAAGCCATCTTATCCGCCAATTCCGGCTTTATCAACTTGAACCCTGGCGCGAGCCGGAAAAAATCATTCCCCCACTTCCTTGAACTTCTCTCTGGGAGCCCCACATACAGGACATTTTTTGGGAGCCTTCTTTTCGTTTACGTATCCGCACACCTGACACACATAGTACTGGGCCACCTCGTCGCGCATGATCTGATACATGAGCTGATCGTACAGCTTTGCGTGCTTGGCCTCTGCATCCCGGGCATAGCCCAATACGGTGGCTGCCTGCTCTTCGCCCTCCTCTTCCGCCTTCTGGACCATTTCCGGATATTCGTTTTCGCTTATGGAACTTTCTCTTCTCAGGGATTCCAGCAAATTGGTTTCCGTATCCTGGACCTTGATGTCCTTTAAAAGGCGCATATGAGCGACGGCATGCACCCTTTCCGCTTCCGCAATGGCCCTGAACAGAAGCGCGGCCTGCGGCTCGCCCTCCTCTTCCGCCTTTTCCGCATAGGCTAGCAGCCGGAAATAGGCCTTGGCCTCTCCTATGAAAGCCTGATATACATTTTCCCGCGTCTTTTCCTTCATGCCTTCCTCCTTGATCTACTAGCCCGAATGCAGCGTCAAATGCGCTCAGACTCGGTTTGAACAGTAAAATAGCTTTCTTCCAAGTTCAATCATACCTTTTCCCACAGACAAGTGTCCACCAGGGGAGCAACGCATTTGTGGCTCAACAAGGTGGTGAATGGTTACCAAATATCATTAGTTAAAGTAGGAGCCGATCCAGGGGTAAATACCCAGTGGCATTCTCGCGGGGAAACAAAAATTCAGCCCCGGAGAGCAGGCTCCGGGGCTGAAGGAATTGTCCACGGACAAGGACTGACTTTTATCCAGCGGATCACTGTCTCGTTTACGGGAAGCGGACTTGCTTACTCCGCTGTTTGACTTATCCCCTCCTTTCTGCGGAGGACCAGACCCTCTGCATCCTGGTCCACCACTACCGTGTCGCCCTCGAACAGATCGCCACCGATCAGCTTTCTGGCCAAGCTGCTCTCGACGTGGGTCTGCAGATAGCGCCTGAGCGGCCTGGCCCCGTATACCGGATCGTAGGCCTCCTGGGCAATGAGCTCCTTGGCCTCTTCCGTGATCTCCAGGCCGATTTTTTGCTCCTGCAGCCTGCCGCGGATGCGCTCCACGAGCAGATCGATGACACTCTTTATCTCTTCGCGCATGAGCGGCTTGAACATAACCACCTCGTCCACCCGGTTCAGGAACTCGGGCCGGAAGCTGCTGCGGAGAGTGGCCATCACCGTGTTGCGCACATCCTCCAGAAGGCGCCCCTCCTCGGTGATGCCGCTCAGGAGGTAGTCGGAGCCCAGGTTGGAGGTCATGATAATAATGGTGTTCTTGAAGTCCACGGACCTGCCGTGGTTGTCCGTAAGGCGGCCGTCGTCCAGGATCTGCAGCAGTATATTGAACACGTCCGTGTGGGCCTTCTCTATCTCGTCCAGCAGGATAACGCTGTAGGGCTTTCGCCTGACAGCCTCGGTAAGCTGGCCCGCTTCCTCGTATCCCACGTATCCCGGAGGGGCACCGATCAGACGGGATACGGAGTGCTTTTCCATGTACTCGGACATGTCCAGTCTGAGCATGTTCTCCTCGGTATCGAAAAGGGATTCGGCCAGTGCCTTGCACAGCTCGGTCTTGCCCACTCCGGTGGGGCCCAGGAAGATAAAGGAGCCGATTGGCCGCTGGGGATCCTTCATTCCGGCGCGAGCTCGAAGAACCGCGTCGGAAACTGCCTGTACGGCCTCATCCTGCCCCACCACGCGCTTGTGCAGTATATCTGGCATCTTTAGTAGCTTCTGTTTCTCGCCCTCCAGAAGACGGGACAAGGGGATACCCGTCCAACGGGAGATTATCTCGGCCACATCGTCCGCGCCGACCTCCTCCTTGAGCAGCTGGGGCTTTTCTTCCTGTTCCTGCCCCAGTTGTTCCTTTTCCTTTTCCTCAAGCTGCTTTTCCAGCTCCCGCAGCTTGCCGTACTTGAGCTCCGCCACCTTGTTCAAATCATAGTTTCGCTCCGCCTCCTCTATCTGGAGCTTGGTCCTTTCTATTTCCTCCTTTATCTGCTGCACGTCCTTGATTGCGCTCTTTTCCCTGTCCCACTGAGCCATCAGCTCGGCCTGCTGCTCCTTGGCCTGGGCCAGCTCCTGCTCCAGGTTCTGCAGCCTCTCCTTGGAGGCGGAGTCACTCTCCCGCTTCAGGGCCTCGCGCTCTATCTCCAGCTGCATGATCCTGCGGTTGATCTCGTCCAGCTCCGTGGGAAGGGAGTCGATTTCGGTCCGGATCATGGAGGCTGCCTCGTCCACCAGGTCAATGGCCTTGTCCGGCAGATGGCGATCGGTTATATAGCGGTGCGAAAGCTTGGCTGCGGTCACCAGGGCGCTGTCGCTGATGCGAACGCCGTGGTGCACCTCGTACTTTTCCCGGAGCCCGCGCAGGATGGAGATAGTGTCCTCCATGCTGGGCTCCTCCAGGATCACCGGCTGGAATCTGCGCTCCAGGGCGGGATCCTTTTCGATGTTCTTGCGGTACTCGTCCAAGGTGGTGGCTCCGATGCAGTGCAGTTCACCTCTGGCCAGCATGGGCTTGAGCAGGTTGCCCGCGTCCATGGAGCCCTCGGTCTTGCCTGCGCCCACCACCGTGTGCAGCTCGTCTATAAAGAGCAATATCCTGCCCTCGGACTGCTGAATCTCCTTCAGCACCGCTTTGAGGCGCTCCTCGAACTCGCCCCGGTATTTTGCTCCTGCGATCAGCGCTCCCATATCCAGGGCGAAAATGGTCTTGTCCTTGAGCCCCTCGGGAACGTCCTGCTTGACTATCCTCTGAGCCAGGCCCTCGGCTACCGCAGTCTTGCCTACACCTGCCTCGCCAATGAGAACCGGGTTGTTCTTGGTCCTGCGGCTCAGGATCCGAATGCAGCGTCTTATCTCCGCATCGCGCCCGATCACCGGATCCAGCTTTCCTTCCTTGGCCTCCTGCACCAAGTCCCGGCCGTACTTCTCCAGTGCCTCGTAGGTGCCTTCCGGGTCGGAGGTGGTCACTCTCTGACTCCCCCGGATCTCTCCCAACAGGGACAGGGCCTTGTTAGCATCCAGCTGGAATTGCTTGTTAACCCGGCCTATACCTGTAGAGGACGGCTCGTCCAGGATGCTCAGGAATATGTGCTCCACACTGACATATTCGTCCTGCATCTGCTTGGCCTTGTCCTCGGCCCGCACCAGAACGCTCTGAAGCCTCTGCGTAACGTAGAGCTGACCGGATTGCGCTCCGGGGCCGCTGACCTTGGGGAACTTCTCCAGTTCTTTCTGCAAGGCCTGTTTGTAGGCGTTCACATCCACATTGCCCCGCTCCAGAATGCGAGGGGCAATGCCCTGTTTCTGCTCCAGCAGGGCCAGGGCTACATGCTCCACGTCTATCTGCTGATGACTGTTGCGAATGGCCAGATTTTGGGCCTCGGATATGGCCTCCTGGGATTTCTGGGTAAATTTATTTAGATCCATATTTTTTCCTCCTTTTCCTTGCATGCATTTTTATATATAAACCGCGGGTTGAATGCCGCGGCTGGTCTTTCGAACAGCAGTCACGCTTGCCTGAATCTCTGCCTCCGGCTGCAAAAAAATCTTGTCCTGCGGGTGGCCAGAATAGAGAACCCATTTTCCACTTTACAGATAGCTAATAACCAATAACAGATAGCAAACTATCAGAAGCTCCTGGGCTGAAACTCGGAGGTCTGGGACAGCTTCTCCCAGAGCTCCTTCTCCTCTTGGCTGAGGCTCTGAGGGGTTTTTATCATGGCCCGGACCAATTGGTCCCCTTTCTTCTTGCCCCGGCCCAGGCCCTTGCCCTTGAGCCGGAACTTTCGACCGCTGTTGGTTCCGGGTGGGATCTTCATGTTGACCGATCCATTCAAGGTGGGAACTGTCACATTTGTTCCCAAAGCGGCTTCCCATGGGGCCAGGGGCAGATCGAGAACCACGTTTCTTCCCTCCACCCGGAAAAGATGATGGGGCTTGAGCCGGACCTTGAGATAAAGGTCGCCTGCTTCTCCTCCCATCCCGGGGCTGCCCTGTCCGGACAGCCTTATTTTCGATCCCTCGGTGACTCCGGGAGGAATGTTCACATCCAGGTTCTTGTTCTGGATCCCGCCACTGGGATCCTGCTCCTGCAGAGTTATGGTCTTGTGCCCTCCGCTCGCTGCTTCTTCCAGGGTAATTTCCAGGGTGGCTTCCGCGTCCTGGCCCCTGGCAGCAAAGCCGGCTCCTCTGTCCTGGGTAAACGCGTCAGCAAAGGGATCCCCGCCGAAGCTGGTGGTGTACCTCCTGCTGCGGCCCTGTTGCTGTCCCTGGCCGAACAGGTTGCCAAAGAGTATATCAAAGAAGTCGCTATATCCGGAGCCTCCAAAACCCTCGGCTCCGGAGGCGCCTCCGAAAGTAAAATGCATGTTGCGGAAGTTCCTGGGATCGAAGTTTTGGCCGTGCTCCCAATCAGCTCCTAACTGGTCGTATTGCTTCCTTTTTTCCGGATCCTTGAGCACGGTATAAGCCTCATTGACCTCCTTGAACTTCTTTTCCGCCTCCGGATTGTCCTTGTTCAGGTCAGGATGGTATTTTCTGGCCAAATTTTTGTAGGCCTTGGATATTTCCTCCTGGGATGCGTTGCGATCCACGCCAAGTATCTGGTAATAATCTTTGTACTCCACGCTCATAGCCGACTTGCTCCTTCCCTTCTCGAATTTGCCCCTGCGACTTTCTCACTACCATACAATCAGAGCTGGCATTCCCCCTGTGATTTTCTAGTCACTTCTTTTTTATAATAAAAGCAGAGAAGCAAGCTCGCCTCCCAAAAGACGGCTTTCCGTAGGCGAGCCAAGCTATATTTGAAAGAATTCCCCAGCTCAATTAGAATCAAATTGCCTGTTTTTCTCATAATACCCGAAGGGAGTTAGTCAAGGACGAGAAAGCCCGCGGCTCAGATCTTGTTTTTTTAATCACGGACAAGGCATTGCTCCATATTCCCCTTGCTTTCGATTGACCTTGAGCAAACGCTGCGGGAAGCTAAGAGGCAAAATTTGAGGGCGGACAACCCTGCTTGACCGCCCCTTCACACAGGTGCTTGCTTGACGGGGAGAGGAATTCAAGCTAAAGATTAAGTTTGCCAATTGCACACATAGGGGATATTCCCTTTGCAAATTTTCATGTCCAGGAGGTGATATATATGGCCACAGCCGAATTCTTCCAGAACGCGGAAAGGACCGAGCGGGGTGTGTTTTTCAACGGCTTTGTCCTTGAACCGGTTGTGGAGAACTGCCAAGGCTGCGAGCGGATGCGCGAAATCGAGGGTGAATGGTTCTGCTCCAGCTACAGCAAGCCTTCCGTTAAATGGCGCAACGGAAATTGCAACTTTGCAACCCACTTGAAATTGGACAAGGGAAAGGGCAAGGAAAAGGTGAACCCCATCAAAGCCTCCAAAAGGGGCGCGGGCAAAAAATAGCCTCCCCTAGGAGCTCCCTGCATGGAAGCTGATCAGCTTTTCAACTACTTGCAGAAACAAACGGAAACGGGGATCTTTCTGCAGAGGGAGCTCGTCGCCCTGCCCGCCCTAGGGCCTGATAACGGCGGGCAGGGCGAAATCCACAAGGCCCAGTTACTTACCACCTACCTGAAACAACTTGGACTTCCACACCTGTCCCATCACCCTGCAGACGACCCCCGCGTGGAATCCGGGCAGCGGCCCAACATTGCAGCTGTTCTCCCCGGGCGCAACAAAGACCGAACCCTGTGGATAGTTTCCCATATGGACATAGTCCCCGCGGGAGACCTAAATCTCTGGGACACCGACCCATTCACTCTGCATAGAGACGGGGACCTGCTCTACGGTCGCGGAACCGAAGACAACCACCACGGGCTTGTGGCCTCCCTGTTGGCGGCAAAGGCCCTTTGGGACACAAACACCGTTCCTTCCAGAAACTTGGGGCTTCTCCTCGTTTCCGATGAGGAAACTGGAAGCGCCTACGGACTGGATTTCCTTTTTCGTCACCACAGGGATCTTTTCCAGCCGGAGGATTCATTCCTGGTGCCGGATTTCGGTACCGAGGAATCCGAACTTGTGGACATATCGGAAAAGGGTCTCATGTGGCTAAGGATTACGGTGATAGGCAAACAGTGTCACGGTTCGACCCCGGAAAAGGGGCGCAACAGCCTGTTGGCCGCCTCTGCGGCTGTCCTGGAGCTTCGGGAGCTGTACAAGAGCTATCAAAAGCAAGATCCCTTGTTCACTCCCGCCTACTCCACTTTCGAATCCACCAAGAAGGAAGCCAATGTCCCCAACGTAAACACCATCCCGGGTAAGGATGTATTCTATCTGGACTGCCGGGTTCTT